>CALICR010000190.1 GCA_938049125.1 uncultured Clostridia bacterium | reverse complement strand
GACTGGAGTTCAGGCGTGTGCTCTTCCGATCTGAGAACACCCGCTCCTTCAGCGTGGCGATATGGTTCCCGTTCCGGTCCAGCACATGGAGGCAGTGGCCCCAGCTGAGCTGGCCCTTGACGGTAAAGACGGCGTCGCCGCTCTCGTCATAGATATCATAGCTGTCAAACCAGGAGAACAGCCGCTGCCTGAATAAAAGCTTCATAGGGGCGCTATCCTTTCTCTCCGGGAAAATCATCCCAATATACTTTACATTATACGCCTGTCGGGCCGGAAAAGCAAGGAAAACCGCGCGGCGGAAAAAGGAGTAGGAATCGGGCCGCCGAGGTGGTATACTGGTGGTAAAAAAAACGAGGAGGAACATTCTATGGGCGTCATGTCACCGGGACAGTTGATCCGCGCCGAGCGGCTGCGGCGCGGCTGGAGCCAGGAGGGGCTGTGCCGCGGCGTCTGCGCCGTGTCCTACCTCTCCAAGATCGAGCAGGGCAAGGCGGAGGCCAGCGAGGAGGTGCTGCGCCTGCTCCTCGGGCGGCTGGAGCTGCACTGGGAGGACGATGCCGCCGGGGCTGCGGCCCGGGCCGTGGATGCGGTCTATGAGGCCATTTTTACCCTTGATGGCGCGGCCTATGAGAAGGCGCGGACGGCGCTGCGGGAGCAGCGGGACCTTTGCCTCCGCAGTCCGTCTATGCTGGACCTGCTGGTGCTGGAGAGCTGGGAGGCCGACGCGCCGGACCCGCTCCTCGCCTCCTTTGACATGAGCCTCCGGCAGGAGACGCTGGTGCTCCTGCTCCGGAATCAGGCGGCGGAGGCCGCGGCGCGGGACTGCTGCCCCTTCACGCTCTACCGGCTGGGCAGCTCACTCTATACGCGCGGCAGCTATCCCGGGGCCATCGAGGCCCTCCAGGAGGCCTACGGTGCCGCGGCCCGGGAGGGGTACGTCTACCTCATGCTGCACAGCCAGGTGCTGCTCTCGAGCTGCTACAGCAACCTGCTGGACCTCGGGAGGATGCTGCCTCATCTCCGCATCGCGGAGCGGCTGGCCGCGGCCCTGGGCGACACGGCACTGCTGGAGCAGCTGCGCTACAACCTTGCCGCCACGAAGCTGGAGCTGGGCCGCTACGCCGAGGCCTACGAGCTTCTGTCGGACCTCTCAGAACGGACGGCCCTTACGAGCCACAAGCTCGCCATCTGCTGCGAAAAGCTGGGGCGGCCAGAGGAGGCGCTGCGGCACCTGGACGCCGCCGAAGCCGCGCCGGAGGACTTCCCGGACCGGACGACGCTGGCGGAGATGTGCGCCCTGGTGCGCTTCCGCCTGCGGGACCGGGACTATCTGCACGCCCCGGGCTACGGGACGCTGCTCCTCGGGACCTTCCGCCGCCTGCGGGAGACGGCGCCCCACGGCTTCGCCGCCTTCCATCTCCCATGGGTCCTCGAGTGGTATCAGGCGAACCGGCAGTACAAGCAAGCGCTTCGTCTGATACAGGAATTTCCTCATCCTGTCACCAATCCGGACGTAATCGATGAGAACTGACTCATTTTTCCTAAATATACGGTTTATTTTCTCTCTGAGCGCTGTATAAGCAGCAGCGCTCAGGGGGATTTTTTCGTAACCCTTATGTCTGAGCGCTATTTTTTGTGCTGTTTGCCGAATTTGCGGCATAAAATGCGGCGGAGCCGAGGCGGCGGTCTATATTGAATTTCCTGAATCATCCTAGTATAGTATATTCAACAGATAAATACGAATCAGTTTTCCCATATATACCGGCTATTCTTTTCTTAAAGTATGTGCTAGGATGGGACTCAGGAGGCGATCCCATGCAGCAAACACTTTGGACCAGAAATTTCACGCTGCTCATCGGCGCGACGGTGCTGGGGGCGGCGGGCGGCATTGCGGGCGGCTTTGCCCTGTCCTTCCTCGTCTATGACGAGACGGGCAGCACGCTGGCCGCCGCCGTGCTCATCGCCATCCAAGTGGTGCCCAGCTTTTTCATTCCGCTGCTGGCCGCGCCCTGGATGGACCGGCTGCCGCGCAAGCCGGTGCTCGTGGCGGGCGACGCGCTCAACGCCCTGCTCTACGGCCTCGCAGGACTGTATCTGCTGCGGTATCCCTTTTCCTACCTCGGCTATCTGCTCTTTTCCCTGCTGCTCAGCAGCCTGTCCGCCTTTGATTCGCTGGCCTTCGACAGCATCTTCCCCAAGCTCATCCCGGCGGGCCGCGAGGAGCAGGGATATACCGTTTCCGGCATGGTCTACCCCGTTCTCCAGGTCGTCATGATGCCCGCGGCAGCGTGGCTCATGAAGACGGTGGGCGTGGGCTGGATCTTGATTCTCCAGGGCGTGCTCAGTCTGCTGGCGGCGATGCTGGAGAGCAGAATTCAGATCAAGGAGGAGAGCCGGATGGCAGGAAAGCGCTTCTCCTTCCGCCTTTGGTGGAGCGATATCCGGGAGGCCGCAGCCTACCTCCGTCGGGAACGGGGCCTTCTGAACATCTTCGCCTACATGGCCATGACAAACGGCGCGGCGCAGGGCTATGGGCCGCTGATGGTGGCCTTTTTCCGCACGGCCCCGGGGCTGAGCGCCGCACTCTACGCCTGGTTCTCTGTGGTGGAATTCGCCGGGCGGAGCCTCGGCGGACTGTTCCATTACCACGTCAAACTCCCGGAGAAGCGCCGTTTTTCCTTTGCCTTTTTCGTGTACCAGACCTATGAGATGATGGACGTGTGTCTGCTCTGGCTCCCCTATCCGCTCATGCTCCTGAACCGCGCACTCTGCGGCTTCCTCGGCATCAACAGCGCCACGCTGCGCCAGAGCGCCGTGCAGCGCTACCTGCCGGAGGAATACCGGGCGCGGATCAACGCCTTTAACGCGGTGCTCCTCTCCGCCGCCGGGGCCGTGCTGAGCCTCCTCGTGGGCGCGCTGGGCGAGGTACTGGACTACCGGCTCTGCGTCTCGATCTGCGGCGCGGCGGCGTGCCTTTTCTGCTGGGCGACGATCTGGCGGCGGCGGGACGATGTCCGGGCCGTCTATGACCGGGCCGAGTGACCGGAGGGGTTGTCTTTTTCTGGCTTCCATGGTATGATACACGGTACCGGGCGGCGCTTGGCGCGGTCCGGATTCCGGAGGTATGACCCATGACGACCCGTTCCCTGTGCTATATCCTGCTCGGCTATCTCTCAGGCAGCGTGCTCTTCGCCAAGCTGGCCCTGGCGCTCCTCGGTAAGGAGGATGCGCTCCGGGACAGCTGCGACGAAAATCCCGGCACCGCCAACGCCTTTCAGTGCGGCGGCCTGCTCTGCGGCCTGATGACACTCTCCGGCGACCTGCTGAAGGGCTATCTCCCGATGCGGCTCTACCTGGCCCCGGACCGGGTGCTGCTGCTCCGGCAGCCTGTTTTTGCGCTGGTGCTCCTCGCGCCGGTGCTCGGCACCGTTCTGCCCGTCTTTTCCCACTTCCGCGGCGGAAAGGGCATCGCCGTGACCTTCGGGTGCCTCCTAGGCCTGTTCCCGGAGTGCCGCCCGCTGTTGGCCTTCACCGGCAGCTTCCTGCTCTTCACGCTGGTGATCGAGATTACGCCGAACTTTTACCGCACCATGGCGGCCTATGTCTTCGCCCTGCCGCTGCTGCGGCGGCTCCATATGCCGTCGCCGGTGCTCACAGGCTTCCTGCTCATCACGGTCACGGTCTGCCTCCGGCTGCACTACAGCCCCGAAAAACGAGAAAAGGTCAAGGTGAAACTGCCATGGAAGCACTGATCCTCTCCTGCGGGACCGGCGGCGGTCACAATGCGGCGGGCCGCGCCATGCTTGAGGCCCTGGAGCGCCGGGGCCACCGCGCCGCCATGTTCAACCCCTACACGCTCAAAAGCGAGACGGCGGCACTCCGCATCGACAACGCCTACATCCGCGTGGCCCAGTGCGCCCCGCGGGCCTTCGGCGCCATCTACGAGCTGGGCAACCTCTGGCGCCGCCTGCCCGGCTACTCGCCGGTCTACTACGCCAACGGCCTCATGGTGGACCGGATGGAAGAATTTCTGTCGAAAAATCACTTCGACGTGGTGCTGATGCCCCACCTCTTTCCTGCGGAAATTTTGACGCACCTCAAGCGCCGCGGGCTGAAGGTCCCAAAGATGATCTTCGTGGCCACGGACTATACCTGCATCCCCTTCACCGAGGAGCCGGACTGCGACGCCTACGTCATCCCCTCAGAGGAGCTGCGGCCCGAATTTCTCAGCTGGGGCATCCCGGCGGACCGGATCGCGCCCCTCGGCATCCCGGTGAGCCGGCGATTCAGCCGCCCCATTTCCCGGGACGAGGCCGCCTCCCTGCTGGGCCTGGACCCGGAGAAGCGCTATATCCTCGTCTCCGGCGGCAGCATCGGCGCGGGCAACGTGGCGGCCATCCTGCGCTCCCTCTGCCGCCTCTACCGCTTCGACGAGAATACCCGGATCGTCGCCATCTGCGGCAGCCGCAGCGAGCTTTCGGCCCAGCTGCGGGACGAGTACGGCGAGCGGGTGCTGATCCTGGACCACACGGACTGGATGGACGCCTACCTCCGCCTCAGCGATGTCTACCTTACGAAGCCCGGCGGCCTCTCCTCCACGGAGGCGGCGGTCATGGGCGTTGGCCTGCTGCACATCGCGCCGATCCCAGGCTGTGAGACGCGGAACGTGGCTTTTTTTACCAAACACGGCATGAGCCTCGCCGTGGACCGGCAGCCCGGCACGCTGCGCCGCGCCATTGCCGAGGTCGAGGACCCGGAGCTCCGCCGCCGCATGATCGACAATCAGCACCGCTGGGTCCCCGGCGACGCCGCGGACCAGATCTGTAGATTGGCAGAGCGTCTGACCGGTGAAACGCCGAAAAACGACTGATTTCCAGAAAAAACCTTAAAATTTCGTCATGATTTTTCCCACCTCGGGCACGCTAAGCCCGAGGTGATTTTTTATGAAGGAAGCAAAACAGCCCAAGCGGAAATTCCCCTATGTGGCGGACCCGGACGTGCAGCAGATCGTTGGCACACCGAACGACTGCGAGGAGCTGGTGAACCGCTGGGGCACCTACGAGGTGCAGGAGACCCAGGACACGGACAACCCCTACCCCTCCATCGCCCAGGGCTACCCTGCCGAGCCGCACCGGGACCCCGCGGACCCGTGGCACAGCTCCGGCCCCAGCGGTGACTGAGGCGGAAAAACTGCGTCTTGCGGCGGCGCGGGAGCTGTGCTAAACTGAAGAAAACGACAGAGAGGTGCAGCGCGATTGGGACAGGCGGAACAACAGAAGAATCATGTGAAGACCTCTGCACCTGGCGGCGCGCCGGAGCCGCCCCGCCGTACCCGGCACGGCTCCCTTTGGTCGCTGCTTGAGTCGGTGCTGACGGCGCACATCCCGGTCTATGCCGGGAACGCCGCCTTTTTCCTCATCCTCTCGGTTCTGCCGCTGACGGCGCTCCTGCTGGGCCTTGTGTCCTACCTGCCCATTGAGCAGGAGGACCTGCTGCGGCTCATCGCCCGGGTGCTGCCGGACTCGGCGGTCACGGTGTTCCGCTACCTCTTCGGCATGAACGACCCGCGGACCGTCATCTCCGTCTCCGCCGTCACAATGGTCTGGTCCGCATCCCGGGGCACCTACGGCATCCAGCGCGGCCTGAACCACGCCTATGAGCTGCGGGAGACCCGGGGCTATCTCCGGGTGCGGCTCCAGTGCGTGCTCGACACACTGCTGTTGCTGCTGGCCTTCCTGGCGGCGCTGCTGCTTTCGGTGTTCGGGCGGCCCGTGGCGGAATTTCTGCGGGAGAGTCCCCTCTCCTTCCTCATCAACCCGGCGACGCGGTTCCTCTTCGCCGCCGCCGTGCTCATCCTGCTCTTCTCCCTGCTCTATCTCATCCTGCCGGACCACCGTGTGCGCTTTCGCGCCGTGCTGCCCGGCGCGGTCCTGGCCGGGCTGGGCTGGATGGCCTATTCAGAGCTGTACTCCCTCTATGTCGCCCATTTTTCCGGGCTGAACCGGCTCTACGGCGGGCTCACGACGCTGGCCGTCACCATGCTGTGGCTCTACGTCTGCACGGAAATTCTCTTCTTCGGCGGCGTGGTCAACCGCTGGCTGGCGGAAAAATAGCGCCGCCGATTTATAAAAAATCGCCCGTTGGAGCATTCCAACGGGCGATCCGCTTACTTGAGGCGGAAGGACTGGCAGTCCGTGCACTGCTTCTTGGTCGGGTCGATCTCATGGGTGCCGACCTGGATCTTGTCCAGCGTGCAGTAGTCCTCGCAGCAGCTGTGGTTGGAGCACTGGGTCACGGAGCAGGCGATACACTTGTTGGCCTTGTCGTTCATGGTTCTAACCTCCTTGTTCAGAATAGGAGTAGTCTGCCGCATTTTTCGGAGATTATGCAAAAAAGCATCCCCGCGCCGCCCGGGCGCAGGGATGCCGCATTTCAGTTCTGTGTTTTGGGTCAGCGACGGCCAGCGCCGCCGCCGCGGCCGCCGCCGCCTCCGAAGCCTCCGCTCCGACCTCCTCCGCCAAAGCCGCCGCGGCCGCTGCCGCCGAATCCGCCCCGGCCTCCGCCGAAGCCGCCGGGAGGCGGTCCGCGGCGTCCGTGAGGTCCGCCATCCCACGGGTCGTCCCAGGGACCGTGCCGGTGGTGACGGCCCCAACCGCCGAACCAGGGGAAGAAGAAGATCCCGCCGCCGCGTCCCCGTCCGCCGAAGAGGATGGAGATCACGATCAGCACCAGAATGACCCGGACGATGGTCCGGAAGGCCGAATGCCGCGGCGGCTCCTCGTAGTAATAGCCGTCGTAGCTGTCCTCGTAATTGCCGGAGGACCAGCTGCCGCTGCTGGTGCCGCCGCCCGTGCCGTTGAGAGAGATGCCGTAGTAGCTCTCATAGTTCGCCAGCATAGTCGAGACGGTGTTCTTCACCGCCGTGTCGTAGTCCCCGGCGTCGAAGTCGTCCCATAGGTCCTCGTTCAGGATGTCCTCCAGCACGGCGGCGGACAGGAATTTGGCCGCGCCGGTGCCGGTGGTGGCCCAGCCCTTGCCCTCGCCGGGCACCAGGAGCAGGACCGTGCCGTTCTGCTTGTCCTTGTCGCCGACGCCCCACTGGTTGATGACCTCGTAGGCGTACTCCTCGCTGTCCAGGCCGTTCGGCAGGAAGTTGATGGTCACGACGGCGATCTCACCGCCGCACTGCTCCTTGAGAGACGTCACGCTGGAGACGATCCAGTCCTCGGTCTCCTGGGAGAGAATATCCGCGTAGTCGGCCACATAGAGCTGCTCCGTCGGCTCGACGATCTTCGCCGCGGCCAGCGCCGGAACGGCGCAGAGGGCCAGGACCAGCAGCGCCGTCAGCAGGCGCGCAGTCAGTCGTTTCATGCAAAAGCCTCCACATCCGGCAGCAGCGCCAGCCAGCCCAGCAGACGCACGGGCAGCCCGCCGCAGACGCCGTCCTCGTAGTTCCGGACCGCGGCGTTGTAGTCCGCCGCCTCCCGGGAGAGCGTCATGCCGCTGGAGTCGAACGCGGCACGGTAATCCTTGTGGTATTTGGCGTCCTGCTCACTGAGCGGCAGCTCATCCAGCGCCAGGGACAGGGCCGTCACGCTGTCGGTCAGCATCTGATTTGCGGCAGCCTTTGCCGTCGGCCCGTCCGCGATGTCCAGAGCCGTCAGGGCCTCCTGCACCGCCGCCGTCTCCTCCGCTGCGCCGTCGTATTTCGCCGCCAGCTTGCAGAGGACCCCGGCGCTCTCGGCACGGTCGTCCAGGTCGCCCTGGATGCCGTAGCCGCTGCCGTCCACGCCCTCGGTGAACATGGTTTCCACCTTCCGCGCCTCACGGCTCACGCTCTTATGGACGCCGAACACCAGCGCCAGCAGGCAGATCAGCACGGTCAGCCCAATGGCGACGGGTTTCTTCTTCAGCGCGTTCATGGGTTTACCCCCTTGCTTCCAGCAGCTTCTGCTTCAGCTCGCCCTCGATCTTCCGCAGCTCCACCTCGGCCTCGCGGCGCTTCTGCGCGCCCTCGGTCTGAATTTTCAGGACCTCGTCCAGGGTGGAGATGAGGTTCTCATTGGTGTACTTCAGCGTCTCAATGTCCACAACGGCGCGCTCGGACTCCTTGGCCGTCTCGACGGTGGACTGCTTGAGCATGTCGGCGTTCTTCTTGAGCAGGGCGTTCGTCATGTCCGTCACCTGCCGCTGGGCCTCCATGGCCTGCTGGGAATGGGAGATGCCCAGGGCCAGGACCATCTGGCTCTTCCAGAGCGGGATGGTGTTGACCAGCGAAGTCTGAATTTTTTCGGACATCAGCGTGTCGTTGTTCTGGATCATGCGGATCTGCGGGGCCATCTGCATGGAGACGACCCGGGTCAGCTCCAGATCGTGCAGCTTCTTCTCGAAGCGCTCGCAGAGATTGGCGTAGTCGTTGGCACGCTGGGCGTCCTCGGCCAGGCCGGTCTGCTGGGCCTTGGCCCGCAGCTCGGTCAGCGTCGTGGCCCGGGCGTCGGCCAAGCACTGCTGGCCCGCCAGAATATACATGGTCAGCTCTTTATAGTAGGCCAGATTTTTCTCATACATCTGGTCCAGCACCGCCACGTCCTTCATCAGGGTAATCTGGTGGCCTTCGAGCTGGCTGGCAATCTTGTCCACGTTCTGCTCGGCCTTGGCGTACTTGGCCTTCATGACCTCCACGGACTTGTTCGCCTTGCGGAACAGGCCCAGGAAGCCCTTCTGCTCCTCCTCGGCGTCGAAGCCCTTGAGCTCCACCACCAGCGAGGAGATCATGTCGCCCACCTCGCCCATGTCCTTGGTGCGGACGGAGCCGAGGGCCGTCTCGGAGAAATCGGCGATGTTCTTCTGGGCGCCCGCGCCGTATTGCAGCACGACCTGGGAATTCGTGAGGTCGATGCTCTTGGAGAACGCGCGGACCTGCTGCTGCTCCGCCTCGGAGAGCATGCTCATGTCGGGACCGGCGGGTTCAATGGGGGCCTCCGCCTTGACGGGCACCGGGGTCTCGGGGGCCGGGGCCAGGTCGGGGGTCAGGGTCAGCTTCGGCATCGTGGTATCTTCCATGGCTCATTTCTCCTTTTTATTCAGATGTTGTCCGGTCATTCAGGCCCTGGGCAGCAAGCATCTGCTCCATCACCTGAATGTCTGCCGTAATGTCGATCACATCGTGTTCATATAGTCCGTCCAGCTGCTTCCGGAAAGCGGCCTTGACGGAGCCGATCATGCGGCAAATCTCCGCCTGCATGGTCTGCACGCTCTCCAGGGACGTGTCGCCCTGGATGTCCGCGTATTTCCGCACCAGCTTCACGGTGGTGGGCAGGTAGTAGTTCATCATGCGGCGAATTTTCGTCAGCTTGCTCTGGTCCTGCTCCACCTGCCGGAAAATTTCCCGGGTCAGGCGCTCGATCTCGTCGAGGTCCTGGGAGAGGGCCGCGTCCGGGATGGCGTCGTTCAGCCGCCGGAGCTCCTCCGCATAGCGGCGGCCCTGGAGGATGGCGGCATCCAGCTCGGCGTTGCCCGTGTCCGGGGCCGGGTCCGGCACCTCGACGGTGACGGTCTTGGCCGGGCAGACCTTCCGCAGCACCGCATAGACGGCGGCGGCCAGCACGGCGCAAATCAGCAGGTGGACAAGGCTGTACATGGGGAACAGCAGATTATAGAGGAGAACGGCCGCGCCGATCCCGTAGATTGGGACCACGGAGGGGATTTTCACTTCTTTTTTCAAGGCATCGCTCCCTTTCGGCGGCTTTCCTCCGCCATTTTTCTCATTGTATCGCGCCGGTGCGGTGAAGTCAAGAAATTCCGGGCTGCTCCGGCAGCGGTTCCGGCGGCGTCACAGGCTCCTCCGGGTCCGGATCCGGCGTCACCGGCTCCTCGGGTGCTTCCGGCGCGGACGGGTCCTCCGGCGTCTCGGGGTCCTGGACTGCGCCGGGGTCCTCCGGCTCCGTGCCGTCCGCAGGCTCCGCCGGGTCCTCTTCCTCCTCGGGCGGCAGTTCCGGCGGCGCGCAGACCGGGTAGGCGGCGCGGTCCCAGCTGTAGCCATCCATATCGTCGTCGGCGTAGAAGGCCAGCTGGTGCAGCCCCTCGCGCACGCAGCGCATGAGGTCCACATGGCAGGCGATGCCGTCGAACTCGAGGATGTTCCAGCCATAGGGCTCACCGTCCCGGTACCCCTCCACCGTGTAGCAGACGAGGTCCGTCCGGTCGCAGAGCAGCTGGAAGATGCGGGCAAAGGTCTGGCTGTCCGCGATGCCCTCGCAGAGCAGCGAGTAGACCGGCGTCACCGTGTCGCCCTCCTGATAGTCGAAGCGCTCGATGAGGTAGGAAAAGAGCATCTCCGCCTTGGCACGGTCCTCCTTGCGGTAGCGCACGTAGTTGACGGCAGAGTTCAGCACGCCGCTGACGGCGGTGCGCATGGCGCGCAGCTCCGTCTTCGTGTGCTCATAGAGGAAGTCCAGCTCCACGATGCGGACGGAGCCGGTGTCCGGGTAGACGTTGGTGCGCACCAGGGGCAGCTCCATCAGCGTCTCGGGGCTGTCGGCAAAGAACTGCTCCACCATGGCGGCGCAGTCGATGCCGTCCTCGTAGGCGGAGATGCGCAGGACGAGCCGGTCGCGCATCTCGATGAGCGCCTCATGGACCGCCTCCTCGGCGCCGGAGGCCCCGCGGACGTACTGGATGGACTCGGCGTCCGCCGCGTCCCGACGGTAGGTGATCTTTACGTGAATTTCGTAATAGGACAGCAGCAGCGTGCAGTCCGTGGTGAGGAAGTCCACGGCATAAGCGCCCACCGGGTCGTTCTTCCAGACGTCGTAGGCCGCGTCGGAGATGTCCTTCGTGACGTCGCCGTCGTAGTTGTAGGCGCGGATGACGCCCTCGGTGACGCCGACCTCGATGAGGGACAGGATGGCGTAGCGCAGCTCCTCATAGTTTTCTGCCGTGAGGGCGTCGTTGGCCTGGGGCACAGCCTTGTCGGAGTGCTCCGAGACGACGGTATACTCGCTGGGGATCAGCGGCGAGGCGCAGCCCGTGAGCAGCGCCAGGGCCAGCAAGAGCGGGATCAGGCGGTGTTTCATGGAAACCTCCCGGAGCGTCACAGCTCCATCTGCATCTGAACGTTGCCGGTGTCCTCCTCCTTGAGCAGCATGCCGGCGGCGGGGATGGTCCGGGTCCGGTAGCGGGCGGCGTTGACGATCCCGCTGCCCTCCAGCGGCAGCGCCCGGTCCAGCACGTGCTTCTTTTTCAGCGTCAGGACCTGGACGCCCTGGGTGCTGCGGGTGGTCTTGGGCTGGAGCTGGGCCGTGGAGAAGACGAGGGCGCGGCCCTCGGTGGAGATGAGCGCCACCTGGATGTCCTCCCGGAGCGGCAGCACCGCCTTGGGGGGACTCTTGTCCGAGTAGGCACCGGTGAGCTTGCGGCGGTTGGATTTCGTGTTGTAGGCCTCCATGGCGACCCGGGCCACCTTGCCGTTCTCAAAGCAGAACAGCAGGCTGCCGCTGTAGTCGCCGGGCAGGCAGAGGGCGATCACCGTCTCCCCCTCGCCCATCTGGAGCTTCGTGGGCAGGTAGTCGCCCAGCACCGAGGCCTTGGAATCGTCGAACTCGGAGCAGCGGGCCTTGTAGACCTGGAACTGGTTCGTGAAGATGAGCAGCTCCGTGCGGTTCGTGGCCTCCAGCGCGAGGCTGAGGCCGTCGCCCTCCTTGAATTTTTGCTCACCGGACATACGCAGGGACTGGGGCGTGATCTTCTTGAAGTAGCCCTCCCTGGAGAGGAACAGGCGGACGGGATAGTCCTCGGCCTCCGGCTCCAGCTCCGCCTCGGGGACCTCGGAGGAGTAGACGAGGCCGGTCTTCCGGTCCTGGCCGTACTTTTTGGCGACCTCCTCCAGCTCCTTCACGATGAGGCTGCGGACCCGGGCGCGGCTCGAGAGCGTCTGCTCCAGGTCCGCGATCTCCTCGGTGAGGCGGTCCGTCTCCTCGGTCCGCTTGAGGATATATTCCTTATTGATGTTGCGGAGGCGAATTTCCGCGACGAACTCGGCCTGGACCTGGTCGATACCGAAGCCGATCATCAGGTTCGGCACCACCTCGGCCTCGCTCTCCGTCTCGCGGATGATGCGGATGGCCTTGTCGATGTCCAGCAGGATGCGCTTGAGGCCCAGCAGCAGGTGGAGCTTTTCCTCCTTCTTCTGCTTCTGGAAGAACAGACGGCGCTTGACGCACTCGGTGCGCCAGGCGGTCCACTCGTCAAGAATTTCGCCGACGCCAAGCACCTTGGGCACGCCCGCGATGAGGATGTTGAAGTTGCAGCCGAAGCTGTCCTGCATCGGCGTCATCTTGAAGAGCTTCTGCATCAGCTTCTCGGGGTCCATGCCGCGCTTTAAGTCGATGGTCAGCTTGAGGCCGCTCAGGTCGCTCTCGTCGCGCATGTCCGCGATTTCCCTGAGCTTGCCCGTCTTGACCAGCTCCGTTACCTTGTCGAGGATGACCTCGATGGCCGTGGAGTACGGAATTTCATAAATTTCGATGAGGTTGCCCTCTTTGACGTAGCGCCAGCGGCTGCGGACCTTGACGGAGCCGCGGCCGGTGCGGTAGATCTCCCGCATCTCGTCGGGGTCGTAGAGAATTTCGCCGCCGGTGGGAAAATCCGGCGCGGGCAGCGTCTCCAGCAGGTCGGCCTCGGGGTTCTTGATCCGGGCCACGGCGGCGGCGCAGACCTCCCGCAGGTTGAAGCCGCAGATATTGGAAGCCATGCCGACGGCAATGCCCATGTTGGCGGAGACGAGCACGTTGGGGAACGTGGTGGGCAGCAGCGTCGGCTCCAGCCGCGTGGCGTCGTAGTTGTCCACAAAGTCCACGGTGTCCGAGTCGATGTCCCGGAACAGCTCCTGGCAGATGGGCGCGAGCCGCGCCTCGGTGTATCGGGAGGCGGCGTAGGCCATGTCCCGGGAGTAGACCTTGCCGAAGTTGCCCTTGGAGTCCACGAAGGGGTGCAGCAGCGCCTCGTTTCCCTTGGCGAGGCGGACCATGGTCTCATAGATGGCCGAATCGCCGTGGGGGTTGAGCTGCATGGTCTGGCCGACGATGTTGGCGGACTTCGTCCGCCCGCCGGTGAGCAGGCCCATCTTGTACATGGTGTAGAGCAGCTTCCGGTGGGACGGCTTGAAGCCGTCGATCTCCGGAATGGCCCGGGACACGATGACGCTCATGGCATAGGGCATATAGTTGGTCTCCAGCGTCCGCGTGATGGCCTCCTCGGTGACGGAGCCGCGGAGGCCCTCCACCTTGGGGTCGATCTCCCGGTGGAGCGCCGGTTCTTTTTTCTTCTTTGCCATGCTCAGTCTTCCTTATTCAAAGCGTTCCACCTGGGTGCAGAGGACGCGGCCTTCCTTGCAGGCGGCAATCTCCGGCATCAGCGGACCTGCGCCGTGGGCGGCGAGGGCGGCGGCGTCGCGCCAGTGCTCCAGCAGCAGCACCGTGTCCGCCTCCTCGCAGGAGAGGAAGTAGTCGTACTGGAGGCAGCCGTCGTCGCGGCGGGCCGCCGCCTGGAGGCCGCGCACCTTCAGCTCGCGGACGAACTCCTCGGCCTTGCCGGGGAGGCAGGTATATTTGACGTGCAGAACCACAGAATCCATGATCGTTTCTCCTTAGCTGATATCCGCCAGCTCCAGGAACTCGTGTCCGTGGAGGGCGATGTGTTCTTTTCGGCCGGACAGGTTGTCGCCCAGCAGCAGATCGAAATAGTAGGCCGTCCGTTCGGCGTCCTCGGGCATGACCTTGATGAGCCGCCGGGTCTCGGGGTTCATGGTGGTCATCCACATCATCTCCGGGTCGTTCTCGCCGAGACCCTTGGAGCGGGCCACGGTGAAGCGCTTCCCGTCCAGCTTTTTGAGGATGGCGGCCTTCTCGCCCTCGGTGTAGGCGAAGTAGGTCTTGTCCTTCGTGTTGATCTCAAAGAGCGGTGACTCCGCAATGTAGACGTAGCCCTGCTCGATGAGCGTCGGCGTCAGCCGGTAAAGCATGGTGAGGATCAGCGTGCGGATCTGGTAGCCGTCGTAGTCCGCATCGGTGCAGATGACGACCTTGTTCCACCGGAGGTTGGCGAGGTCGAAGGCGGCCAGGTCCTTGACGTGGCGGTCCTTCACCTCGACACCGCAGCCCAAGACCCGGATGAGGTCCGTGATGATCTCCGACTTGAAGATGCGGGCGTAGTCGGCCTTGAGGCAGTTGAGAATTTTGCCTCGGACGGGCATGATGCCCTGGAACTCGGCGTCCCGGGACTGCTTGACGGAGCCCATGGCGCTGTCGCCCTCGACGATATACAGCTCCCGCCGGTCCACGTCCTTGCTCCGGCAGTCCACGAACTTCTGGACCCGGTTGGCGATGTCCATGGAGCCGGAGAGCTTTTTCTTGATGCTCAGGCGGGTGCGCTCCGCCGTTTCACGGCTGCGCTTGTTGAGGAGCACCTGAGCGGCAATGCGGTCGGCCTCCTCCTTATTTTCGATGAAGTAGACCTGGAGCCGGGCGCGGAAAAACTCCGTCATGGCCTCCTGGACGAAGCGGTTGTTGATGGCCTTCTTCGTCTGGTTCTCGTAGGACGTCATGGTGGAGAAGCAGTTCGTCACCAGGATCAGGCAGTCCTGCACGTCCTGGAAGGTGATCTTGCTCTCGCTTTTCGTGTATTTCCCCGTCTGCTTGAGGTATGCGTCGATGGCGTAGACAAAGGCGTTGCGCACGGCCTTGTCCGGCGCGCCGCCATACTCGAGCCAGGAGGAGTTGTGGTAATACTCGATCCTATTGACCGACGGCGAGAAGCAGAGCGCCGCCGAGAGCTTCACCTTGTACTCGGGCTTGTCCTCGCGGTCGCGGCCCCTGCGCTCGGCCTCCCAGAACTGCGGCGTCGTGGCCGCCTGATCCCCGGCGATCTCGCGCACATAGTCGAGGATGCCGTCCGCGTAGCAGTAGTCCGTGGTCTCGAACTTCCCGTTCACCTCGCAGCGGAGGCGGAACGTGACCCCGGCGTTGACGACGGCCTGGCGCTTCAGCGTCTCCTCAAAGTAGCTCCGCGGGATGTCGATGTCCGTGAAGACCTCGAGGTCCGGCAGCCAGCGGAAGCAGGATCCGGTCTTCTTCCGGTCCGCCGGCTCCTTTTTGAGGCCGCCGACGGCCTCGCCGCGCTCAAAGTGCAGCGTATACTTGTATCCGTCCCGGCGCACCACGGCGTCAAAATAGCGGGAGGCGTACTGGGTCGCGCAGGCGCCGAGGCCGTTGAGGCCCAGGGAGTACTCGTAATTCTCGCCGCTGTTGTTGTTGTACTTGCCGCCGGCGTACAGCTCGCAGAACACCAGCTCCCAGTTATAGCGCTGCTCCTTCTCATTCCAGTCCACCGGGCAGCCGCGGCCGAAGTCCTCCACCTCGATGGAGTGGTCCGCGTAGCGGGTCACGACGACCAGGTCGCCGTAGCCCTCCCGGGCCTCGTCGATGGCGTTGGACATGATCTCAAAGGCGGCGTGCTCGCAGCCCTCGAGGCCGTCGGAGCCGAAGATGACCGCGGGCCGCTTCCGGACCCGTTCCGCGCCGCGCAGCGCGGTGATGGCCTCGTTTCCGTAATCCTGTTTTTTCCTTGGCATGGAGATTCCTCACAATCAGCAATAAAAACCCAATTTATCTTTATAGTATACCGCGGCGCGGACCGAAAGTCAACGCGCGCTGGAAATGTCCAATTTGCGAATTGACATTGTCCCGAATTCATGATACCCTGTCGTGGCATATTTTACGGCGCAAAAATCGGCGGAATTCCGGAATTCTTTTGAGAACCGGACATATTCTGCCCCATTTTGTCCGGATATGCACCATTTTCCGTCCCGGCTGCGCCCGGGCGGCCGGAAGGAGCGCAACTACAATGGAAAAGCTTCAGGACCGCGGAGCCATCCGCCGGTTCATTCTGCTGGCCTCGGCGGCCTACCTCGTCAGCTATCTGACCCGAATCAACTTCGGCACTGTCATTTTTGAAATGGTGCGCGATACGGGCTTCGACCGCGCCGCCCTCTCGACGGCCATCACCGGCGCCTTCATCACCTACGGCGCGGGCCAGGTGCTCAGCGGCTGGTGCGGCGACCGGATGCAGCCGCGGACCCT
>CALICR010000189.1 GCA_938049125.1 uncultured Clostridia bacterium | reverse complement strand
TGACGGACGTGCTGTTTCAGCTGGGCTGCCTCCTCGGCTCCTTTATGATCGCCAACATCCTGCTCTCCATCGTCAAGAACATTGCGGGCTACCGGCTCTCCAGCCGCATGGCCTACGACGTGCAGAGCGCGATCTATGCCCGGCTCTTCAACCTGCCCGAGAGCTTTTTCCGCCGCTTCGAGTCGGCGGACCTGGCCCAGCGGGTGATGACGGCGGGGGCGCTTGTGAACAATGTTGCGGGCGTGGCCATCTCGGCGGTGGTCAGCCTGGTGACGCTGCTGGTCTGCCTGATCCGCATGACGGGCTGCTCGCCGAAGCTGACGGGCATCGGTGTCCTTATGACGGCGCTCTACGGCGCGCTGTCCTATGTCATCTCCCTGCGCGCCCTGCGCCATCAGGCCCGGGCGGCGGAGCTGGGGGGCAAGACCGGCTCCATCCTCTTCCAATTTCTGAACGGCATCGCCAAAATCCGCATTGCCGGCGTCGAGGAGCGGGCGGTCTACGAGTACCTCCGGCCCTACGTCGAGGAGCGGAACGAGGAGGAGAAGAAAAAGAAAATTCTCGACCTCGGCGCGGTGCTGAACCTCATCTCCGGCAGCCTGTTCACCGCCGTGTTCTACATTCTCATCATCCGGAGCGGCGGCGGCATCAGCCTCGGCGCGTTCCTGGCCTTTACGACACTGTTCGGCACGTTTTCCGCCTGCTTTTTGCAGCTGGTGGACGGGCTGGTGCGCTGCAAGAACGAAAGGCCCGCGCTGGAGCGCCTGAAGCCTGTGCTGGAGGCGGTGCCGGAGTTCGACGAGGGCAAGGAGCTGCCCGGCGACCTCACCGGCAGCATCGAGATCAACAATGTGAGCTTTGCCTACGATGCGGACGCGCCGCTGGTGCTGGACGGCGTCTCGCTCAACATCCGGGCCGGGGAGTACGTCGGCCTGGTGGGCGCGTCGGGCTGCGGCAAGTCCACGCTGCTGAAGCTGCTGCTGGGCTTTGAGACGCCCACCGCAGGAAAAATCTACTACGACAACAAGGACATCGAGAGCGTCGACAAGCGGGAGCTGCGCAAGAAAATGGGCGTGGTGCTCCAGGACGGCAAGCTCATCTCCGGCAGCATTTTCGAAAATATCACCATCACGGCCCCCAAGGCCACGCTGCGGGACGTGAACGCGGTAGTGGCCGCCGTGGGCCTCAAGGACGATATCGCCGCCATGCCCATGGGCCTGCACACCATCCTCTCCGAGGACTGCCGGACCATCTCCGGCGGCCAGCAGCAGCGCATCCTCATCGCCCGTGCGCTCATCGGGGGGCCGCGTATCCTCTTTTTTGACGAGGCGACCAGCGCCCTGGACAACGTGACCCAGAGCATGGTCTGCGATACCTTAGAAAAGATGGACGCCACCCGGGTCGTCATCGCCCACCGGCTCAGCACCGTCATCCGCTGCGACCGCATCGTCGTGCTGGACCGCGGCCGTGTGGCGGAGCAGGGGACCTACGACGAACTGATGGCCCGCCGCGGCCTCTTCTACCAGCTGGCCAGCCGCCAGATGGTCTGACCGCCGGAAAAATCTGTAACACTTTGCGCACTGCCGTGTAAAGAGAGACAGAAGGCCCGCGGGCCGAATATCCGGGAGGGAACGATCATGTCTGAATTTTGTCCGGCGCTCGAGACCATGAACCTCGAGCTGACGACCAACTGCCCCCTGCACTGCCCCCAGTGCTACTGCGCGCTGACCGGCGGGAAGAACATCGACCCGGAGAAGGCGAAGTTCTGGATCCGCGAGGGCGCGCGCTATGGGGTGAAGAACGTCATGCTCAGCGGCGGAGAGACGCTCTGCTATCCGCATCTCACGGAGCTGCTGCGGGCGGCCCGGGACTGCGGCGTCCGGCCCAACGTGGCCCTCAGCGGCGTCGGCTTTACCCAGAAGGTCTATGACGAGCTGATGGAGGCCGGGGACCCGGCCATCTACATCTCCCTCAACGGCTCCACGGAGGAGATCAACGCCATGACCCGGGACGGTTACGGACCGGCGCTCCGGGCGCTGGAGCTGCTCCGGCGGAACGGCTATCGCGAGACGACGCTCAACTGGGTCATGCACGCCAGCAACGCCGACGATTTCCCGAACGTCATGGCTCTGGCGGAGCGGTATGAGGTGTTCCGCGTCGTTATCATCGGCCTCAAGCCCGACTCCCACAAGAGCCTTTCCACGCTGCCGAGCCGCGAGCAGATGGAGCGGACCGCGGACTTTGCCCGGTCCTGGCGCGGCAGGACGCGCATCTTCGTGGAGGCCTGCTACTCGCCCATGCTCGCTCTGGTCAGCGAGACAAAGCTCTTCGGCAACCTGAACGTGGGGAAGCACAAGGGCTGCCCTGCCGGGCGGACGACCTTCAGCGTCAACGTGGACGGCCTGCTGTCGCCCTGCCGCCACCTCGAGTACTTCGAGGCTTTCGACAGCCTGGAGGAGTATTTTGAACGGTCTGCGGTCCAGCGGAAGCTCCGGACCCTGGAGGAGCAGGTGCAGGCGCCGTGCAGCGGCTGCCGCTTTGAGAAGAACTGCCGCCACTGCCTGGCGATCAATGCGAAGCTCAAGGGGGAATTGTTCCTCGGAA
>CALICR010000188.1 GCA_938049125.1 uncultured Clostridia bacterium | reverse complement strand
CCAGAACAAGGTGGACCCCTACCTCCGCCCGCTCTACGACGCCCTCTTCGATATGCTGGGGCCGGAGACGTTCCAGAAGTACCAGGAGCGCGGCGACATCGAGGTCGCGCCGCTGGCCTATATGCGCGGCCGGACGCTGGACGACAGCTTCATCATCCTGGACGAGGCCCAGAACACCACCCGGGAGCAGATGAAGATGTTCCTGACGCGCCTCGGCTTCGGCTCCAAGATCGTTATCACCGGCGACGCCACCCAGATCGACCTGCCCGCCGACAAGGTGAGCGGCCTCAAGGAGGCCATCCGGGTCCTGGAGGATGTGGAGGACATCGCCATCTGCAAGCTGACGGCCAGCGACGTGGTGCGCCACGTGCTGGTGCAGCGCATCGTGGCGGCCTACGAGAGCTACGAACGGCGGAGCCAGCCGCTCCCCGAAAAAACATACCGATACAAAAGGAAGAAAAATCAATGAAGCATCGCATCGTGATCTCATTTTCGGGCCGGCGGGACCTGCTGCTCGCCCATAAGCTGAGAAAATATATTCGCTTCGCTCTGGCGGAGCAGCACGTGGATTTCCCCTGTGAGATCAACGTGTTCGTCACCGACGACGACACGATCCAGGCCCTCAACAAGGGCGGCCGCGGCATCGACCGCTCCACGGACGTGCTGTCCTTCCCCATGTTCAACCTGACGGCGGGGGAGCTGCCCGCGGACGAGTCCCAGCTGGTGGACCCGGACACGGGGCTGGTGCCCCTCGGCGACATGGCCATCTCCATGGACCATGCCCGGGCGCAGGCGAAGGAATACGGCCACTCACTGGGCCGGGAGGTGGGCTATCTCACGGTCCACTCGGTGCTCCATCTGCTGGGCTACGACCACGTGGACGAGGGACCGATGAAGCAGCAGATGCGCACCCGCGAGGAGGACATCCTCGGCAAGCTGGGCCTGACGCGGAAGTAAGGGGGGGAAAACCGATGCAAACAAAGTCCTGTATGATCACCATTGCCGGCCGTCCGAACGTCGGCAAATCGACGCTGACCAACGCCCTGGTGGGCGAGAAGGTCGCCATTGTCTCCAACAAGCCCCAGACGACCCGGAACCGCATCTGCGGCGTCGTCAACCGCGGCGACACCCAGTTCGTCTTTGTGGACACGCCGGGCTTCCACAAGCCCCGAAACCGGCTGGACGACTATATGTCCGGCATTGTCAAGGAGTCGGTCTGCGACGTGGACGCGGTGCTGCTGCTGGTGGAGCCGGTGGCGAACATCGGCGCCCAGGAGGCGGCGCTCATCGCGTCGCTGAAGGAGAGCGGTGAGCCGGTCATGCTGGTCATCAACAAGATCGACACCGTGGAGCCGGAGCAGCTGCTGCCCGTCATCGACGCCTACCGCAGCGCCATGGACTTCGACGCCATCCTGCCCATCTCGGCCAAGACCGGCGACGGCGTGGAGATGCTGCTGAAGGAGGTCGGGCGCTACGCGGAGGAGGGCCCCCAGCTCTTCCCGGACGGCATGACGTCGGACCAGCCGGAGCGGCAGGTCATCGCAGAGCTGATCCGCGAAAAGCTCCTCTGGTGCCTCGACAAGGAGGTGCCCCACGGCACGGCGGTGGAGATCACGAGGTTCTCGGAGCGGGACGACGGCATCGTGGACGTCGACGCGACGATCTTCTGCGAAAAGGCCAGCCACAAGGGCATCATCATCGGCAAGAATGGCGCGATGCTGAAAAAGATCAGCACCATGGCGCGCAAGGACTTCGAGCACTTCATGGGCACGAAGGTCTACCTCCAGACTTGGGTCAAGGTCAAGGAGAACTGGCGGGACAACCTGTTCCAGCTCCGCAGCTTCGGCTATCAATGAGCGGGCAGGAACTGCCAGCATAGCGCTGCCTCCGACTGCGGACCCTAATCCCGAAAGGGAGGCGGCGACATGGAGGCCTGCGACTGGCTGGCGCTGTTCCGGGAGACCGGCGCGCCGGAATATTATCTATTTTATAAGGATGCGCAGCGGAGGGCCCGTACGGACGGGCAGGGACGCTGCATAGATGTATGTATTTCAAAACCGAGGGCATTGTCCTGCGGGAGACACAATACCGGGACGCAGATAAGCTCCTGAACGTCCTGACCCGCGATTACGGAAAGATCACACTCAAGGCCCGGGGCGTCCGGAAGAACAGCAGTCCCCTCAAGGGGGCCTGCCAGCTTCTGGCCTTCTCGGAGTTTACTTATCAGGATTTCCGCGGCTATTTTACGATCAAAGAGGCCGAGTGCCGGGAGATGTTCCCGGAGCTGCGCACGGACATCGAAAAGCTCAGCCTGGGCTGCTACTTTGCCCAGGCCACCGAGGCCGTGTCCCAGGAGGACGACCCGAACCCGGCCCTCCTCTCACTGCTGCTCAACGCGCTCTATGTGCTTGCCAAGACGGAAAAGCCCCAGGTTCTCGTGAAGACGGCTTTTGAGTGGCGGCTCAGCTGTCTCTCGGGCTATGAGCCGGACCTTGGCGGCTGCGCCCTCTGCGGCGCGGAGACACCGGACCGCTTCAACGTCAACTGCGGCGTGCTCCAGTGCGCCGGGTGTGAGAGCGAGTCGCTGCGCGGCCTCCGGATGCCCATCCGGCCCGCGGCCCTGGCGGCCCTGCGCTACATCACGGGCTGCGACGAGAAAAAGCTCTTCTCCTTCCGCCTCGGGGACGAGGCGTTGGCGGAGCTGAGCGGCATCTCGGAGACCTACCTCATGACCCAGCTGGAGCGGAGCTTCTCCACGCTGGACCTCTACAAATCCCTGTTTCACACGAATTTCTGACCGGAGATTATCAATTATCATGAACGAAATGATCGAACATTCCAGAAAGACTCTGGAGCTGCCGGCGGTCCTCGGGCTGCTGGCAGACTGTGCCGTCAGCGAGGAGGCCAAGGCCCAGTGCCGCGCCCTCCTGCCCGAGACGGACGCGGATGAGGTCCGCCGCCTCCAGGATGAGACCGAGGCGGCCCGGCACCTCATTATGGTTAGGAGCACGCCGGGCTTCCAGGACGTCCGGGACGTCGGCCCCTCGCTCCAGCGGGCGGACCGGGGCGGCTGCCTCAGTCCCGTCGAGCTGCTGCGCATCGCCGGGGTCCTCCGCTGCACCCGCAGCCTCAAGGAGTACGGCGACAGCGAGGAGAAGAGCGTCCTCGACTCCTATTTCCTCTCCCTGACCGCCAATCGCTACCTCGAGGACCGGATCACCAACTCCATCCTCTCCGAGGAGGAGATCGCCGACGCCGCCAGCCCGGAGCTGGCGGACATCCGCCGCCATATGCGCGCCCAGAGCGCCAAGGTCCGCGATTCGCTGCAAAAGATTGTCTCCTCGCCGTCCTACGCCAAGTACCTGCGGGAGCCCATCGTGACGCTGCGCTCCGACCGCTACGTCGTGCCGGTCAAGAGCGAGTTCAAAAATGAGATCCCGGGCCTGGTCCACGATGTCTCCGCCAGCGGCAGTACGTTTTTTATCGAGCCGATGCAGGCCGTCAACGCCAATAACGCGCTGCGGGAGCTGCTGACGAAGGAGAAGCGGGAGATCGAGCGCATCCTGGCGGAGCTGTCCGCCGAGGCGGCGGCCCACCGGGAGCAGATCGTCACGGACTTTGAGATGCTTGTGCGCCTCGATACGATCTTTGCCCGGGCGAAGCTGTCGCTCCAGATGAAGGCCGTCCAGCCGGAGATCCGGACCGACGGGAAGCTGGAGCTGAAGCGCGCGCGGCACCCGCTCATCGACCCCCAAAAGGTCGTGCCCATCTCGCTGCGCCTCGGGTCCGACTTCGACACCCTCATTGTCACCGGCCCGAATACCGGCGGTAAAACGGTCACGCTCAAGACGCTCGGCCTGCTGACGCTGATGACCGAATGCGGCCTCCAGATCCCGGCGGACGACGGCAGCAGCGTCAACCTGTTCCGCGCCGTCTTCGCCGACATCGGCGACGAGCAGTCCATCGAGCAGTCGCTCTCCACCTTCTCGTCCCATATGAAGAACATCGTCTCCGTGGTCGGGGACTGCGACGGCGAGTCGCTGGTGCTCTTCGACGAGCTGGGCGCCGGGACGGACCCCGCCGAGGGCGCGGCCCTGGCCATCGCCCTCATCGAATACTGCCGCGACATGGGCGCGCGGGTCGTGGCCACGACCCACTATGCGGAGCTGAAGCTCTTCGCCCTGCGCACGGAAGGCGTCATCAACGCCAGCTGCGAGTTCGACGTGGAGACGCTCCAGCCCACCTACCGGCTGCTCATCGGCGTGCCGGGCAAGTCCAACGCCTTCGCCATCTCGCGGAAGCTGGGTCTGCCGGAGCACATCATCGAGCAGGCGCGGAACCTCGTGAACGAGAACGACCAGAACTTTGAGGACGTGCTGAACCAGCTGGAGCAGCAGCGCCAGGAGATGGAGCGCGCCCGGGAGGAGGCGGAGCAGCTGCGCCGGGAGACGGAGCAGCAGAAGGCCCAGTCCGAGGCCTATTACGAGGAGATCAAGAAGGAGCGCGAAAAGGCCACGGCCAAGGCCCGGAAGGAAGCCCAGATGATCCTGGACGAGGCCCGCCGCACGGCCAACGCCGCCTACGACGAGCTGAAGCAGCTCCGCAAGCAGGCGAAGAGCGGCGACTACCAGGGCTTGGGCGAGCGCCAGGCCCAGGTGCGCCGGGACCTCAACGCTGCTGAGGAGCGCGTGCGGGAGAAGAAGGAGGCCGTGGCGCGGCCGAAGCCAAGCCGCGCGCCCAAGCCGGGCGACACCGTGGAGCTGCTGAAGATCGGCACGAAGGCCTCGGTGCTGGCCGTGAACAAGGACGGCACGCTCCAGCTCCAGGCCGGCATCCTCAAGGTGACGGCCCGGCCCGACGAGGTCTATCTTCTGGAGCACGAGACGCCGCCGGAGGTCAAGAAGTACGTGGAGCGCACGACCCGGGAGCTGCGCAACGTGGCGGGCACGCCGGAGCTGGACATCCGCGGCATGGCCAGCGACGAGGCCATGCCGGTGCTGGACCAGTTCCTGGACAATGCGGTCATGGCGAAGCTCTCCTCGGCGCGGATTATCCACGGCAAGGGCACCGGCGTCCTCCGCAAGGCGGTCCACGCGCACTTAAAGCACAGCCGCTATGTGAAGTCCTTCCGCCTCGGCACCTTCGGCGAGGGCGAGGACGGCGTCACTATCGTAGAATTTTAGATTGACTTTTTTTGTGAACTTGCTATTATATATTTAGCTAATAGAAATTATGAATCGTTCCCTAAGTCCTGAAGGAGTGATCACATCATGTACATGAAAGAAACGATCGTCAAATGTGAGTCCGGTCTGCACAATAAGCAGGCAACCTACTTCATCCAGAAGGCCAACGACTTCAAGTCCACCATCTGGGTCGAGGTGGAGAACCGCCGGATCAACGCCAAGAGTCTGCTGGGAGTGCTTTCCATGGGCATCATGACCGGGACTGCCGTCACGCTGATCGCCGAGGGCCCGGATGAGGTCCAGGCTGTGGACGCGCTGTCCGAAATGCTGATCAAGGACATCTTCTGAACCGGTTTGGAACTTGCTGCCTCAATGACAGGTGCTGGCTGGCCAGTCTGCCATTGAGGCAGTTTTTATGAGGATCGCTATGACACTGGAGGAACTCCGCGAAAAATCGAGAACGCTGCCGCTGGCCCCCGGCGTCTACCTGATGATGAACAAGGCCGGGGAGGTCATTTACGTCGGCAAGGCCAAGAAGCTGCGCAACCGCGTGAGCCAGTACTTCGTCGGTATTGCAAACCACACGGTCAAGACCCGTCGCATGGTCCAGAACGTCGATCACTTCGACGTCATCGTGGCGCGGTCGGAGTTCGAGGCGCTGGTGCTGGAATGCTCCCTCATCAAGCGCCATATGCCGAAGTACAACATCCTCCTCAAGGACGGCAAGGGCTATCCCTACATCCGCATCGACCCGCGGGAGGCCTATCCCGTCATGACGCTGGAGAACCGGGTCCTTGACGACGCGGCGCTCTACTTCGGCCCCTTCGGCGGGCGTTACCTGACCCAGCACCTGCTGGACACCCTGCGCATGACGTTCCGCCTGCCGCGCTGCGGCAAGAAATTCCCCCGGGACCAGGGGAAGGAGCGGCCCTGCCTCAACTTCCAGATGCGCCTCTGCGACGGCTGGTGCCGCCTCTGCAAAACGGAGGAGGAGTACCGCAGCCGCATGGACCAGGTGATCCTTGTTTTGCAGGGCAAGCACGGCGCGGTGCTGGAGCGTCTCCGCAGCCAGATGGAGGAGGCCGCCGAGCGGCTGGAATTTGAGCGCGCGGCGGAGCTGCGGGATCGACTCCGGTCCGTGGAGGCCCTGGGGGAGAAGCAGCTCGTCACCGCCGGGACCATGGCGGATACCGACGTTATCGGCTACTACCAGAGCGAGGTCCGTGCCTGCTTCACGGTGCTCCACTATGTGGACGGTAATCTGCTGGACAAGGACTACGAGATTGTCGCCCCCTCGGACGAGGAGGAGCCCATCTCCACCCTGGTCAAGCAGTATTACCTGGAGCGGCAGATGGTGCCGAAGCAGATCCTGCTGCCCTCGCCCATGGAGGATGCGGCGCTGTTCGAGGCGCTGATCCAGCAGGAGCTGGGCAAGCGCGTCCACATCCGCGCACCCCAGCGGGGCGACAACGTCCGCCTCGTGGAGATTGCCCAGCGGAATGCCCGGGAGGAGACGGAGCGCATCACGACCCGGGAGGAGCGCCTGAGCGGCGCCCTCGGCCTGCTGCGCCAGATGCTGGGCCTGCCCAGCCTGCACCGGATGGAGTCCTACGACATCTCCCACATCGCCGGGACCGACATCGTGGCCTCCATGGTGGTCTTCGAGGACGGCAAGCCAAAAAAAAGCGAATACAAGCGCTTCAAGCTCGAGGGCATGGAGGACCAGGACGACTATGCCGCAATGCACCAGGTGCTCCACCGGCGCTTTACCCATTACAAAGATCAGGACCGCGGCTTTGACGCCGCACCAGACCTGCTGCTCATCGACGGCGGCAGCGTCCACGCCGCCGTAGCCTGCGGCGTACTCGACGAGCTGGGGCTTTCCTTCCCAGTCTATGGCATGGTCAAGGACGACCGCCACCGGACCCGGGCGCTGACCACGGCGGAGGGGCAGGAGATCGGCATCGCCGCCGTCCCGGCGGTCTTTGCCCTCATCGGCTCCATCCAGGAGGAGACCCACCGCTTTGCCATCACCTACCACCGGAGCCTGCGCAGCCACCGCCTCAAGCAGTCGGAGCTGGACGGCATCCCCGGCGTCGGACCCAAGCGGAAGGCGGAGCTGCTGCGCCGCTTTGGCTCCCTCAAGGCCATCCGGGCCGCCGGGCTGACGGAGCTGGAAAACCTGCTGCCCGCGCCTACCGCCGCCGAGGTCTACCGGCATTTTCATGAAACCAAGGAGGAACCGCCATGCGAGTCATCACCGGAAGTGCCAGAGGCGTAAGACTGAATACCCCAGAGGGCCGGGACACCCGCCCGACCACGGAGCGCGTCAAGGAGGCGCTGTTCAGCGCCATCCAGTTTGAGATCGAGGGCCGCCGGGTGCTGGACCTTTTTTCCGGCAGCGGCCAGCTGGGCATCGAGGCCCTGAGCCGCGGCGCGTCCTACGGCGTCTTCGTGGACGCGGCCAAGGACGCCGCTGCCCTGACCCGGGAGAACCTGAAGCGCGCGAAGTTCACTGAGAACAGCACCGTGCTCCAGACCGACTCCCTTTCCTATCTTTCAAGCTGCCGGGAGAAGTTCGGGCTGATCTTCCTGGACCCGCCCTATGCGGAAACGCTGCTGGAAACGGCGCTGGAGAGAATCATTGCGTTTGACATTTTATCATCCGGTGGTATAATAGTCGCAGAACGCCCGGAGGGAAAGGCGCTGCCCGGCGAATTTGCGGGCTATACCCGCTCCCGGGACTACCGCTACGGTACGACCCTCATCACCATCTTCCGGAAACAGTAGGACGATTTATGAAAACTGCAATCTATCCGGGCAGCTTTGACCCGGTGACCAAGGGGCACCTCAGCATCATCGAGCGGGCTGCCAGAATTTTTGACGAGCTGACGGTCTGCGTCATGGTGAATGCGGGGAAGCGCCCCATGTTCGACCAGGATGAGCGGGTCGAGCTGATCCGGAAGGTCACGCGCCACCTGCCCAACGTGACGGTGGAATCCTCCAACGACCTGCTGGCCGAGTACGCCCGGCAGAAGGGGAGCTGCGTCGTCGTCAAGGGCCTTCGGGCCGGTTCGGATTTTGAGAATGAATTTCAGATGGCGCTCATCAACCGCAAGATCAATCCGGACCTTGACACCATGTTCCTGACGGCGGAGCACCAGTATATGTATCTCAGCTCCTCCATCGTGAAGGAGCTGGGGATGTACGGCGCGGAGCTGCGGGATTTCCTCCCGGAGGAGATCCTCGGCGACGTCCGGGCCCGGATCAACCAACTGAAAGGGGAATAACGATGTCCAACGGGATCGAAGAAGTCATCAGCAAACTATATGAAATGGTGCAGGATGCCTGGAGCCTGCCGCTGGGCGCGGATAAGTGCGTGCTGGAGCGGGACAAGGTGCTGGACCTCCTGGACGAGATCAACAACCAGCTGCCCGGCGAGTTCAAGCAGGCCAAGACCATCGTGGATGCCCGGAACGAGGTCATCACCAACGCCCGCCGCGAGGCCGAGGCCATCCAGAAGCAGGCGGAGCAGAAGGCCCGTCAGCTCCTCTCCGAGGACGCCATCGTCGCCCGGGCCAAGGAAGAGGCCACGCGGCTCATGAACGACACCAAGGCCCAGGCCGAGGCCGTCGTCCGGACGACCCAGGAGAAGCTAGAGAAGCTCAAGGCTGTCACGAACAGCTATGTGCTCGACTCCCTGCGGGAGACCGAGACCGCCGTGACCGACGCGCTGGCGGCGGTGCAGAGCGCCCGGGAGAAGTTCGAGGCCCTGTCGGCCCCGGAGAAGAAGGAGACCCCTCAGCCGGAGCTTCCCGAGGAGCCTGCGGAGGCGGAAGCCGCCGAGGAGACCGCCGAAGAGACGGTTGACAACGCGTGATTTTTCCGGTATAGTAGCTTTAATAGTGAAAAAACGCTGAGAAAAGGAAGAGTAGGTCCCGCGGCGCGGTGCAGAGAGAGGGCGGTCTGGTGCAAGCCCTCCCGGACGCAGGACCGAAGGTCGCCTTGGAGCGGACGGCTGAACCGCAAGTAAGCCGCTTCGGGTCCTCCCGTTACAGGGGAACGAGTGTCTGTTTTTTGCAGAAATTTAGGTGGTACCACGGAGTATACTTCGCCCTGATCCCTCGGTCAGGGCGTTTTTTTTATGAGAATCAGGAGTGTGAATCACGCATGAGAGAACTGCCCAAAGTGTATGATCCCAAGGAAGTCGAGCAGAGCATCTACCAGATGTGGGTGGACGGCGGCTACTTCCATACGGAGCGAGATCCCGAAAAGAAGCCCTTTACCATCGTCATGCCGCCCCCGAACGTCACGGGCCAGCTGCATATGGGCCACGCCATGGACGCATCCCTCCAGGACGTGCTCATCCGCTACAAGCGAATGCAGGGCTATGCCGCCCTGTGGGTGCCCGGTGTGGACCATGCGGGCATCGCCACCCAGATCAAGGTCGAGGAGGAGCTCCGCAAGGAGGGCCTGACCCGCTACGACCTGGGCCGCGAAAAATTCCTGGAGCGCGTCTGGGACTGGAAGCGCAAGTATGGCAACCGCATCGTGGAGCAGCAGAAGAAGCTCGGCTCCTCCTGCGACTGGGAGCGCCACGCCTTCACCATGGACGAGACCTGCTCCAAGGCCGTCCGGAAGGTCTTCGTGGACCTTTACCACAAGGGCCTCATCTATAAGGGCAGCCGCATCATCAATTGGTGCCCGCATTGCACTACGGCTCTCTCGGATGCTGAGGTTGAATATGCCGACAAGCCGGGATACATCTGGAATATCCGCTATCCGCTTTCCGACGGCAGCGGCGACATCGTTGTCGCCACGACGCGGCCAGAGACCATGCTGGGCGACACCGGCGTGGCCGTCAACCCGGCGGATGAGCGCTACAAGGACCTTGTGGGTAAGACCTGCATTCTCCCTTTGGTGGGCCGGGCGCTGCCCATCGTGGCGGATGACTATGTGGAGATGGACTTTGGCACCGGCTGTGTCAAGATGACGCCCGCCCACGACCCCAATGACTTTGAGGTTGGCCTGCGGCACAACCTGGAGGTCCTCCGCGTCCTGGACGACAACGGCAAGATGAATGAGAACGGCGGCATCTATCAGGGCCTTGATCGCTACGAGGCCCGGAAGCAGGTCGTGGCCGATCTGGCCGCCCAGGGCTATCTTGTCTCCGAGGAGCCGTATTCTCACAACGTCGGCACCTGCTACCGCTGCCACAGTGACGTGGAGCCTATCATCTCCGCTCAGTGGTTCGTGAAGATGAAGCCTCTGGCGGAGCCGGCCATCGCGGCGGTCCGCAGCGGTGAGACGAAGTTCGTGCCCGAACGCTTCACGAAGAACTACCTCAACTGGATGGAGAACCTGCACGACTGGTGCATCTCCCGTCAGCTTTGGTGGGGCCATCAGATTCCGGCCTGGTACTGCGCCGACTGCGGCCACGTGACCGTGTCCCTGGAGGATGCCTGCGAGTGCGAGTCCTGCCATAGCAAAAACATCACCCGCGACGAGGACGTGCTGGACACTTGGTTCTCCTCGGCCCTCTGGCCCTTTGAGATCCTTGGCTGGCCCGACACGGAAAGTCCGGACTACAAGTATTTCTATCCCACGGACGTGCTGGTCACCGGCTACGACATCATCACCTTCTGGGTGTCCCGCATGATCTTCTCTGGCATCGAGCACACGGGCAAGACACCCTTCCACACCGTGCTGATCCACGGCCTTGTGCGCGACAACCAGGGCCGGAAGATGTCCAAGTCCCTGGGCAACGGCATCGACCCGCTGGAGATGATCGACAAGTACGGCTCCGATGCGCTCCGCATGAACATGATTACAAACAATTCCCCCGGCAACGACATGCGCTTCTACGTGGAGCGCTGCGAGGCCATGCGGAACTTCGCCAATAAGATTTGGAACGCCAGCCGTTATGTCATGATGAACCTCACAATCGGCAAGAACGAGCTGCCCGCGGCGGACAAGCTGGAGCTCTCCGATAAGTGGATTCTCTCCAAGCTGAACACCACCATCGCCGAGGTTACCGAGAACCTCGACCGCTATGAGCTGGGCGTCGCCGTCTCGAAGGTCTACGACTTCATCTGGGACAGCTACTGCGACTGGTACATCGAGCTGACCAAGTCCCGCCTCTATTCGGATAACGAGGAGAGTAAGCGGACGGCCCAGCAGGTGCTGCTCTATGTCATGGACCAGTTCCTGCGGCTGCTGCACCCCTTCATGCCGTTCCTCACCGAGGAGATTTTCCAGGCCATTCCCCACGAGGGCAGCGCCCTGATCGTCGCCAAGTGGCCCGAGTACCGGGAGGACCTGAACTTCAAGACCGAGGAGACGGCCATGGAGTCCGTCATGAACGCCATCCGTGCCATCCGGAACCGCCGGTCCGAGATGAACGTCCCGCCGTCCCGCAAGAGCCTGCTCTACATCGAGACGGAGAAGCGCGACGTCTTTGCCGCCGGCATCCCGTTCTTCCAGCGCCTGGCCTACGCCGACGGCGTGGAGCTGCTGGACCGTGCGCCGGAGGACCACGAGCAGATGGTCTCCTGCGTGACTGCGGACGCGCGGCTCTACCTGCCTATGAACCAGCTCATCGACAAGGAGAAGGAGCTGGCCCGGGTCTCCGCGGAGCTCCAGAAGGCGCAGCAGAACGCGGCCCGCTACGAGGCGAAGCTCAGCAACGAGAACTTCACGTCCCGGGCGCCCGAGGCGGTCGTGAACGCGGAACGCGAGAAATTTGAAAAGGCCAAGGCGCTCTGCGCCCAGCTGGCCGAGGCGGAAGCCCGGCTCAAGGCCCTGTAATTCAAGAACGCATACCCCGAATTGCGGACAGGAAGCCTCCTGTCCGCAATTTTTCTGCGCCGATGCGGTTCGACAAATTGTGTCCGGGGCAGGGATTATAATGGAGAAGACGAATGGAAAGGGGTTTTCCGAATGAATCTGACCAGTTTTTTGCAGGACAAGCGGCTGACGATCCTCCTGAAGGGCGAGATCGACCACCATATGGCGAAGGAGACCATGCGCCTCATCGGGGAGAAGATCGACGCCTACCTCCCCATGGTCTGCATCCTCGACTACAAGAACGTCAGCTTTATGGACTCGAGCGGCATTGCCCTGATCCTCTTCACGCTGCGAAAGATGCGGGAGCTGGAGGGGGAGCTGAAGCTCCAGAACCTCCCGGGCAATGTGGAGAAGGTCATCCGCGCCGCAGGCATCCAGAAGCTCATCAAGATCACAGAAAGGACCGAAGCATATGAAGGCAAATAACCAGTTCACGGCGGAATTCCCCAGCTATTCCGTCAACGAGGCCTTTGCGCGCGCCGCGGTGGCCTGCTTCCTCGCCCAGCTCGACCCGACCATGGAGGAGCTGAACGACGTCAAGACCGCCGTGTCCGAGGCCGTGACGAACTGCATCGTCCACGCCTACCCGGACACCATCGGGAAAATTTCCCTCCGGGTCCGGCTGCTGGAGGACGGCGTCGTGTCCATCACCGTCAAGGACTGGGGCTGCGGCATCGCTGATGTCGAGGAGGCCCGGAAGCCCATGTTCACCACGGGCAACGAGGAGCGATCCGGCATGGGCTTCACCATCATGGAGAGCTTCATGCAGCAGGTTCGCGTCACGTCCCGCCCCGGCAAGGGCACCAGCGTACATATGAAGCGAAAGATCGTAAAGCGGGGCGCGTGATGCAGGGGACCGGCTTGGAGCTGCTGATCCAGGACGCGCAGCAGGGCGACCGGGAGGCGGCGGAGCGGCTGGTGGTGGAGAACTCCGGCCTCATCTGGTCCGTGGCCCGGCGCTACTTCGGCCGCGGTGTGGACCCGGACGACCTCTACCAGCTGGGCTGCGTCGGCTTTCTGAAGGCGGTCCGGGGCTTCGACCTCGGCTTCGGCACCATGTTCTCCACCTATGCCGTGCCGAAGATCGCCGGGGAGATCCGGCGCTTCCTCCGGGACGACGGGTCCGTCAAGGTGAGCCGGACCCTCAAGGAGCAGGCCGCAGCCGTCAAGACGGCGCGCCAGCGCCTGACCGGGGACCTGCGCCGGGAGCCGACGCTGCGAGAGCTTTCGGCGGAGACGGGCCTGACGCCCGAGGAGATCGCCGCCGCGGAGACGGCCACGGCCTCCACCGAGTCCATCCAGCGGGAGACCGGCGAGGACGGCTTTACCCTGGAGGACGTGCTGACCAACGAGGGCGAGGAGGAGCGGATGATCGAGCGCATCGCCCTCCGCGAGGCCATCGGCAAGCTGCCGGAGCGGGAGCAGATGGTCGTGAATCTGCGCTATTTCCACGGCCTGACCCAGGAGCGGGTGGCGCGCATCCTGGGCGTCTCCCAGGTGCAGATCTCACGGCTGGAAAAGCGGGCGCTGGGGCGGCTGCGGGATTTTTTGTAAGAGCTGTGCGTTGACCTCCGGCGAAAAATCGACTACAATAGGGGAGCCGGGACCTTTCATGGCGCGGCAGATCTTTCAGAAACACAGGTGAAGGCCATGACGCCCGAATTGGAAACAAGATTTCTGCGCGCGCGGAGGGCGGTGATCTCCGCGCGCTTTTCCGGTCTGAATCCCCAGCAGCAGCAGGCCGTGCTCTGCACCCATGGGCCGCTCCTGCTGCTGGCCGGCGCGGGGAGCGGCAAGACCACGGTGCTCATCCACCGCATCGCCAACCTCATCCGCTTCGGCCGCGGCTCAGACTCCGAGGAGATCCCCGCCTCCGTCACCGAGACGGACGTGGAATTCCTGGAAAACTACCTTGCCGATCCCCGGGAGGCGGACCGGGACCGGGCCGAGCGTCTCTGCGCCCTGGACCCCGCCGCGCCCTGGAGCATCATCGCCATCACGTTTACCAATAAGGCGGCGAACGAGCTGAAGGACCGCCTCTCCGCCATGCTGGGCGAGGAGGGGAATGACGTCTGGGCCATGACGTTCCACGCGGCCTGCTGCCGCATCCTGCGCCGGGACATCGACCGGCTTGGCTACGACCGCAGCTTTACCATCTACGACACCCAGGACTCCGAGCGCGTCATCAAGGACATCCTCAAGGAGATGCACCTCGACGAGAAGACCTTCCCGCCGCGGCTCATCCGCAGCCGCATTTCCAGGGCCAAGGACGAGGCCCAGGAGCCGGAGGAATTCTCCCGGGTGGCCGACGCCAGCGGCGATTTCCGCATGGAGAAGATCGCCCTCTGCTACGAGGAGTACCAGAAGCGCCTGCGCCAGGCCAACGCCGTGGACTTCGACGACATCATCCTGCTGACGGTCCGCCTGCTCCAGGAGTTTGAGGAGGTCCGGGACTACTACCAGCGCAAGTTCCGCTACGTCCTCATCGACGAGTACCAGGACACGAACCACCTCCAGTACCTGCTGGCGTCGCTGCTGGCCGGGCGGTACAAAAACATCTGCGTCGTCGGCGACGACGACCAGAGCATCTATAAGTTCCGCGGCGCGACCATCGAGAACATCCTGGACTTTGAAAACCAGTACCAGGGTGCCCAGGTGATCCGGCTGGAGCAGAACTACCGCTCCACCAAGTCCATTCTCCGGGCCGCCAACGCCGTCATCGAGAACAACCGGGGACGCAAGGGCAAAAAGCTCTGGACCGACAACCCGGACGGCGCGCAGATCCTCCTCTACGAGGCGGACAGCGAGTATTCCGAGGCCAACTTTGTGGCCGGACAAATTTTGAAAAAGCGGGCCGTGCGGCCCTTCCGGGACTTTGCCATTCTCTACCGCACCAACGCCCAGTCCAACGCCCTGGAGCGCGCCCTGGGCGGCAACAGCATCCCGTACCGCATCATCGGCGGCACCCGGTTCTTCGACCGGGCGGAGGTCAAGGATATGCTGGCCTATCTGACGGTCATTCACAACCGGTCCGACGACCTCCGGCTGCGCCGCATCGTCAACAATCCGCCCCGGGGCATCGGCGGCAAGACGCTGGAGCAGGCGGAGCGCCTGGCGGCGAGCCAGGGGTGCAGCCTCTACGAGATTATCTCCGACGCCTACACCTATCCGGCGCTCCAGCGCCCGGCAGAGAAGCTCATGGCCTTCACAGTGCTCATCGAGGAGTGCGCGGCCCTGCTCCAGACCATGTCGCTGCCGGAGTTCTACGACGAGGTGCTGCGCCGCACGGGCTACCTCGCCATGCTGGAGGAGAAGAACGACGTGGAGAGCCGGAACCGGGCCGACAACGTCCGCGAGCTGCGCTCCAACCTCGTGAACTACAGCGAGAACACGGACACGCCCACCCTGGCCGGGTTCCTGGAGGAGATTGCCCTCTATACGGACATCGAGCAGTACGACAGCGAGGCCGACGCCGTGGTCCTCATGACCATGCACAGCGCCAAGGGCCTTGAGTTCCCGGAGGTCTTCCTGGTCGGCATGGAGGAGGGACTGTTCCCCGGCACCCGGGCCATCGGCGACCCGGAGGAGATGGAGGAGGAGCGGCGGCTCTGCTACGTCGCCATCACCCGGGCCAAGGAGGGGCTGACGCTCTCCTATGCGCGTCAGCGGATGCTCTACGGTCACACCACCTTCGCCCGGCCCTCGCGGTTCCTTTCGGAGCTGCCGCCGGACTGCGTCACGGGCCGCACGGCCCGCCGCCCCGTGGAGGACCGGCCCTTCCAGCCCGACGCACCCCGGCAGGGCTGCGGCTTCGAGCGCCGCGCCGCCGCCCAGACGCGGAGCGCCGAGCACTTCCGCCGCATGACGTCCGCCGGAGCATCCCGGCCCCGGACGCCCGCGCCCGACTTCCGGGCGGGCACCATGGTGGAGCACCAGACCTTCGGCCGCGGCATGGTCATCACGGCCACGCCCATGGGCAGCGACGCCCTGCTGGAGATCGCCTTCGACAACCATGGCACCCGCAAGCTGCTGGCCAACTCGGCCTCGGCCTACATGAAAAAGCTCTGAGCCGCGCATAACGGCCCGCTGCGCCGCATAGGCTCCCATGCGGAGGTGAGGCCATGCGGCGGCGCAGAAAACGGGGCCTTGGGGGCCTGCTGCTCATCCTGCTGCCGGCGGTGGGGCTGTTCCTGCTGCTGCGGCTGCGCGTGACGCCGCTCATGAGGCAGCTGGTGATCACGCAGGCAGAGAACACCATGTCATCCCTGGTGAACCGGATCGTGAACGACCAGATCGCCGCCGGGCAGATCGACTACGACCGGCTGGTCTATCTCGAAAAGGATGCCCAGGGGCGGGTCACGGCACTCAAGACGAACATCGGCGAGATGAACCGGATGAAGACGGAGCTGCTCGCCGCCATGGACGAGGGTGTCGAGGACATCTCTGTGGAGGAGATGGGCATCCCCATCGGCAATTTCTTCCTGCCGGAGCTGTTCTCCGGCAAGGGCTTCCGGCTGCCGGTGCGGATTTTATCTGTCAGCACCTCGGATGCGGCCTTTGAAAACTGCTTTTCCGAGGCGGGAATCAACCAGACCCTGCATCAGATCCGGATGAATATCGTGGTCAACCTGAGCGTCCTGACGCCCACGGGTACCGTCCGCACCCAGGTGCTGACGGACGTGGTGGTGGCGGAGACCGTAATCGTCGGCTCCGTGCCGTCCCAGTACGTCCGGATCGGGGAGATCGAAGAATAGAGAGGCAAGACGATGAACGCAAAAGAAGAGATCGCCCGGCTGTCCCGGGAGCTGGAGCACCACAACTACTGCTACTATGTGATGGACCGGCCCGAGATCCCGGATTTTGAATACGACCGGCTGCTGCGGCAGCTGGAGGAGCTGGAGGCGGCGCACCCGGAGTACGCCTCTCCGCTCTCGCCGACCCGCCGCGTCGGCGGCGAGGCGCTGTCCCAGTTTGAAAAGGTGCGCCACGCCGTGCCGCTGGAGAGCTTGCAGGACGTCTTCTCCTTTGAGGAGCTGGCGGAGTTTGACAGCCGTGTGCGCGAGATGCTGCCCGGCACGGCCTACACCGTGGAGCCGAAGATCGACGGGCTCAGCGTGGCCCTCGAATATGTGGACGGCCGCTTTGTCCGCGGCGCGACCCGGGGCGACGGCGTCACCGGCGAGGACGTCACGGAGAACCTCAAGACTGTCCACAGCATCCCGCTGACGCTGGAGAACGCGCCGCAGCGGCTCATCGTCCGGGGCGAGGTCTTCATGCCGAAGGCCGTGTTCCACAGGCTCAACGAGGAGAGGGAGGCCCGGGGCGAGGCGCTTTTCGCCAACCCGCGGAACGCCGCCGCCGGGTCCCTGCGGCAGCTCGACCCCAAGGTGGCCGCCCGGCGGCAGCTCGACATTCTCGTCTTCAACCTCCAGCTCTGCGAGGGGCGGAGCTTCGAGACCCACAGCGAGAGTCTCGACTACCTGCGCGGCCTTCGCTTCAAGGTCATCCCCTACAAGCTCGTGACGGAGCTTTCGGCGGCGGAACGGGAGATCGAGGCCATCAACGAGAACCGCGAGCAGTTCAGCTACGACATCGACGGCGCGGTGGTCAAGGTCAACGGCCTCGCGGACCGGGAGCGCCTCGGCAGCACGGCCAAGTATCCCCGCTGGGCTTCGGCCTATAAGTATCCGCCGGAGATCAAGCCGACGGTGGTGGAAGACATCGTGGTCCAGGTGGGGCGGACCGGTGTTCTGACGCCCAAAGCCGTGGTGCGCCCCGTGCGGCTGGCCGGGACCACCGTCACCAGCGCGACGCTCCACAACCAGGATTTTATCACGGAAAAGGACCTGCGGATCGGCGACACCATCCGCATCCGCAAGGCGGGGGAGATCATCCCCGAGGTGCTGGACGTGGACCTGAGCAAGCGGCCCGCGGGGACAAAGCCCTATCTGCTGCCCGCGGTGTGCCCGGTCTGCGGCGCGCCGGTGGTCCGGGACGAGGATGGCGCGGCCATGCGCTGTACCGGCGTCGAATGTCCGGCCCAGCTCGTGCGCACCATCGCCCACTTCGTCTCCCGGGACGCCATGGACATCGCAGGCCTCGGCTCCGCCATCGTGGAGCAGCTCATCGCCGCAGGCCTGGTGGCCTCCCCGGCGGACCTCTATACGCTGGACTGGGAGAAGGTGGAGGCGCTGGACCGCATGGGCCCTCAGTCCACCCGCAACCTCCGCGCCGCCATCGAGGCGAGCAAGGAGAACGACCTGAGCCGCCTCGTCTTCGCCCTGGGCATCCGGCAGGTGGGCGCCAAGGCGGCCAAGGTGTTGGCCATGGAATTCGGCACCCTGGACCGGCTTATGGAAGCGACGGAGGAGGAGCTGACCGCGGTGCGCGACATCGGCGCGGTCACCGCGGCGTCCATCCGCCTCTGGTTCTCCGAGGCCCAG
>CALICR010000187.1 GCA_938049125.1 uncultured Clostridia bacterium | reverse complement strand
CTTCCGATCTATCTACCGCACCATGGCCGAATGCGGCCTCACCCACGACGAAGGCCCCGACGTCGGCGGCCCCGTCGGCCCCTATGTCCAGACCGAGCGCCGCGGCCTCTACGGCAAGTACGCCGACCTGCTGGTGAAGAAGGGCGGGGCCTACTACTGCTTCTGCGAGAAGACAGAATCCGAGGAGGACTCCGGCGAGTTCAACCGCGCCGCGGACCCCTGCCGCAGCCTGCCGCCCGAGGAGGCCGCCGCCCGCGTTGCCGCCGGTGCCCCCTACGTCATCCGCCAGCGCATCCCCGCTGAGGGCCAGACCACGTTCCACGACGCCTCCTACGGCGACATCACCGTGGACAACAACACGCTGGACGACCAGATCCTGCTCAAGCGGGACGGTCTGCCTACCTACAACTTCGCCAACGTGGTGGACGACCATCTGATGGGCATCACACACGTGGTCCGCGGCAGTGAATACCTCTCCTCCGCCCCGAAGTACAATCTGCTCTACGAGGCCTTTGGCTGGGAGGTCCCCACCTACGTCCACTGCGCACCGGTCATGCGCGACGCCCAGCACAAGATGTCCAAGCGCCACGGCGACCCCAGCTATGAGGACCTCATCGCCCAGGGCTACCTGACCGAGGCGGTGCTGAACTATGTGGCCCTGCTGGGCTGGTCGCCCAAGGGCGAGCTGAGCGAGCAGGAATTCTTCACCCTCGACGAGCTGGCCAAGGCCTTCGACATCGCGGGCATCTCCAAGTCCCCCGCCGTCTTCGACATTGAAAAGCTCCGCTGGATGAACAGCGAGTACGTCCGCAGGCTCTCCCCCGAGGCCTTCTATGCAAAGGCGGAGCCGTGGCTTCGCAAAGCCATCCATCGGGAGGGCCTGGACCTCCGGGCTGTGGCGGCCCTGGTCCAGTCCCGCTGCGAGGTCCTCTCGGACCTGCCGGACCGCGTCGATTTCCTCGAGGCCCTGCCGGACTACGACACGGCGCTCTATGTCCACAAGAAGTCCAAGAGCACCCTGGAGACGTCCGCCGCGGCCCTGCGCGCCGCTCTGCCCGTGCTGGAGGCCCAGGAGACCTGGACGAATGAGGCGCTTTACGAAGCGCTCCTCGGCGTCGTCACCCGGCTCGGCGTCAAGAACAGCGTCGTGCTCTGGCCCATCCGCGTCGCCGTCTCCGGCCGCGCATCTACCCCCGGCGGCGCCACGGAGCTCTGCGCCCTCCTCGGCAGGGAGGAGTCCCTGCGCCGCATCCGCGACGGCATCGCCCGCCTCGGCTGATCCTAAAAAAGCCCCGCCCGGACCGGAGAAAATTCCCGGTCCGGGCGGGTTTTTTTTGTGAAATATTCGCCCGGCGGGGGACTTTCCATCGCCGTTCCGCGGTGGTATAATTTGGAAAAATCATTGGAGAACCCAGCAACGCAGTATCCTGATCCCACCGGCTGCCCTGCACGTTCCCCCTCGGAAAGGATGATCGCAAGGACAAAGAGACGGACCCTAGGCGTCATCGGCCTCGGCCATGTGGGCGCACACGTCGCCTACGCGCTGGCGGCCTGGGGCGTCGCCGACGCGCTGATCCTCGTGGACAAAAACGAACAGAAGCTCCGCAGCGAGGTCCAGGACCTGCGCGACGCTGCGGCCTACCTGCCCCACCGCGTCACCGTCCGGGGCGGCACCTGCGCCGACCTCGGCCCCTGCGACCTCATCGTCGGCTCCGTCGGCAAGATCGAGCTGCTGCGCGGCACCCACGACCGGCTGACGGAGATGGACTTCACGGTCCCGGAGGTCCGCCGCTATGCGGTGGAGGTCAAGGCCAGCGGCTTTGACGGCGTGTTCCTCAACATCACGAACCCCTGCGACATCGTCACCCGGGAGCTGGCTCTGGGCCTCGGCCTGCCCCGGGGCCGCGTCTTCGGCACCGGCACGGGCCTCGACACGTCCCGGCTCCTGAGCGCCCTGGCGTGCCAGACGGGCATCGACCACAAGTCCATCACCGCCTATATGCTCGGCGAGCACGGCAATGAGCAGTTCACGCCCTGGTCCTGCGTCAGCTTCCGCGGCGTGCCTCTGGACGTCTGGGCCGAGCGGGACGAGCGCTTCCGCTTTGACCGTGCAGCGCTCCAGAAGGAGTCCATCGGCGGCGGCTGGGTCACCTTCTCCGGCAAGTTCTGCACGGAGTACGGCATCGCCACCACGGCGGCGCGCATGGCCTCCATCGTGCTGCACGACGAGAAGGCCATCCTGCCCGCCAGCGCCGAGCTCTGCGGCGAGTACGGCGAAAGCGGCCTCTTCGCCGGCGTGCCCTGCGTCCTCGGCGCGGGCGGCGTGGAGCAGGTCGTGGAGCTGCCGCTGACGGCGGAGGAGCTTCAGGAATTCCACCGCTGCTGCGCCGCCATCCGGCAAAACATAGAACATCTCAAGGACCTTTGAGCAAGGAGGCTTTCCCATGCAGATCAAGTTTGAACAGAATCTCCATCCCGGCACGCTGCCGCCCGCCGACCAGCTCGGCTTCGGCTCCGTGTTCACGGACCATATGTTTCTGATGGACTACCACGAGGGACAGGGCTGGCATGACGCCCGCATCGTGCCCTTCGGACCCATCACCATGTCTCCAGCCGCCAGCGTCCTGCACTACGGCACCGAGGTCTTTGAAGGTCTCAAGGCCTACCGCCGCCCCGACGGCGGTGTGCAGCTCTTCCGCCCCTGGGAGAATGTAGCGCGTCTGAACCGCTCCTGCCGCCGCCTGGGCCTGCCGGAGCTGGACCCGGATGACGGCCTTCAGGCCATTGAGACCCTGGTCAGCACGGACCGGTACTGGGTGCCGGACGCGCCGGGCACATCGCTCTACATCCGTCCGTTCCTCTTCTCTCTGGACCCGACACTGGCGCTCCACGGCGTCCACGAGGCGCTGTTTGCCATCATCCTCTCGCCCTCGGGCAGCTATTTCAGTGACGGTCTGAAGCCCGTCCCCATTATGGTTGAAACGGAGGACGTCCGCGCCGTCCGCGGCGGAACCGGCGAGGCAAAGTGCGGCGGCAACTACGCCGCGGCCAACCGCGCGGGCGACCGCGCCATGGAGAAGGGCTTCTCCCAGGTGCTGTGGCTCGACGGCGTCGAGCGCCGCTACGTCGAGGAGGGCGGCGGCATGAACGCCATGTTCAAGATCGGTGACACCGTCGTAACGCAGATCGGAAGAGCACACGTCTGAACTC
>CALICR010000186.1 GCA_938049125.1 uncultured Clostridia bacterium | reverse complement strand
TCCGGGCCGTCCGGAACGAGGCGCTGCGGTCGCCGGAGGCGGCGCTCCCCCGCCGCCCCGCTGCGGCGATGCCGAGCTGGGGTGAGCAAACGGGCTGCGGCGTCCCGGTCTCCTGCATGGCCGTCACCAGGGCGCTGAGGTAGGCAGAGAAGACGCGGTACTGCTCCGCCAGCAGGCCACGGCTCTCCTCCAGCCGATGGCGGAACTGGCGGCGGTAGAGCACGCCGTCCAGCTCCTGGTTGATGGCCGAGAGCAGGCCCTCGATGTGGCGGCAGCGCGAGAGAAAGGACACGGGGAAGTCGTCCCGCAGCACCGCGCCCCGGGCCAGCATGGGGGCCGCCGCGCCGCTGAGGGCCTCGTAGGCCTCGCAGGCCCCGGACCAGCAGCTGGAAAAGAGGGCGCAGGACTTGCAGACCCGGTCCGCCGCCCGGTCGAAGATCATGGCCGGGTCGGCCTTGGCCACCTCCGGCAGCGCCGCCCGGAGGTCCTCGCCCAGCCCGTCCAGCAGCGCCGCGGCCTCCTCGGCCCGCAGCACCGCCTGGGACTGCCGCCGCTCCACCCGAGGAGCCGGCTGGTACAGCCCGCCGGGCAGCACCCAGGCCAGCGCCGCGCCGGGCAGCCCCGCCCAGAGCACCGCCGCGCAGCTCCACCCCGCCAGCAGCACGCCGCCGAAGAGCACCGCCGCCGCAGCAGCAGCCGCCAGCGCCCGGGACCGCCGCAGACACAGTCCCGCACAGAAGGACGTCGCGCAGAACACCGCCGTCATAGGCACCGGCAGCCCCAGCCCAAGATCCAGCGCCGCCCCGCAGACCGCCGCCGCGGCGAGGCCCGTCCCGCTGCCCGCGGTGTAGACCGTGATAAGCTCGCCCAGCAGCACGCCCACCGGCAGCCCGAAGGGCGCGACAAAGCCCGCCGAGAGCACGAGGCAGCCCACAAAGAACAGCACCGCGTCCCGGCTCGGAGCCGTCAGCATCCGGCGCATGAGCCAGGAGCCGCCGAAGCAGAAGCCCACCCGCAGCACATAGCCGCTCAGCCGCCCCGCGGGCAGTCCACCCGCCAGCAGCAGCACGCCGCCGATGACCGCCGTCACCAGCGCCGCAGCAGCCGGAAGGAACAGCGGCTGCTCCACCGTCTCCGTATCCCGGAAGAGCCAGACCGCCGTGCGGATGAGCACCGCCGCGGCGATCAGCTCCGCCGCGCTCGTCCCGCCCCAGAGCAGCAGGGCCGACAGGCAGACGCCCAGCAGCGCCGAAAGCCCGTGCAGTCCCGGCCCGGGCGCCGTCAGCAGGCACAGCCCAAGCGGCAGGCACTGCCCGCGGAAGGACGCGCCGGTAAACAGGAAGCCGCAGCCGAAGCGCACGAGGCAGGGCAGCAGGATCCGGAGCCGCTCCACCCACGGCCGCCCCGGCAGGCCGGGCAGGCGCACCTGTTTCTTCGTTCGTTCGTTCAAACCGCTCCATCTCCAAACCGTTTTTCCTGATTCTACCACGGTGCGCCGCAGGAAGCTGTCGGGAAATATGCCGGGAAAGGACTTGCCGCGGCGTTTTTTTTCCGGTACAATGAGGAAAACACAGGAGGACGCGCAATGGAATTTGAAATCAAGCTGGCCATCGACGAGGCGGGCGTTCTGGAGCAAATCTTAGACGATCCGGAGATTGCCGCCGCCATGGCAGAGCCGGTCCGCACCATCCCCATGGAGACCACCTACTACGACCAACCCGACGGCGGCCTCCGGGCCAAAAAGTGGACGCTTCGCCGCCGGATGGAGGGCGGCGCGCCGGTGGTCACGCTCAAGACGCCCTCGGGCATCCCCGGCTGCCGCAACGAGTGGGAGACGCCCGGCGATGACGTGCTGGCCGCCGTCCCGGCCCTCATCGCCCTGGGCGCGCCGGAGGCGCTCCGGGAGGTCACGGAGGTGCGCCCTCTCTGCGGCGCGGCCTTCCTGCGGCAGGCCGTGCTGCTGGCCCTGCCGGGCTGCTCCGCAGAGCTGGCCCTGGACGAGGGCCGTCTCTTCCGCGAGGACCGGGCGGAGCCGCTGCGTGAACTGGAGCTGGAGCTGAAATCCGGCGCGCCCGCCGCCATGCTGGCCCTCGGGGACCGGCTGCTCCGGCGCTACGGCCTCCGGGAGGAGCCGCGGAGCAAATTTTTCCGCGCTGCCCGGCTCTGACCGGGTTAAAGCCCCTGGATTCCGGGGAAACTCCTTCCATATCCCCCTCCGCCCGCCGGACCGCATCACGCCCGGTCCCCCGGCCCGCGGAGGGTCCGACGAGGAGGAACCGACGTATGGTAAAGGGAATTTCCCGGCAGGTGGTCGTGGTCCGTTCCCTGGACACAAAGCTCTTTGAGCAGGCCATTTTCCTGATCCGCGACGGCGCGCTGCCCCGGCAGGGCGTCACCGAGGAGGACATTCTGAAGGAGGCCAACGCAGCGGCGGACAGCTACCTCCGGCAGAAGCTGGAGCCGGAGGCTCGCCCGCCCCTCCTGAGCCGTCTGCTCTGGGCCGGAGGCGGCGCCGCCGTCACCGGCCTCTGCTGGCTGCTGAGCCTCCTGCTCTGAGTCCCCATGCCGCAGGCGCGCCGGACCGCGGCGCGTCCGCGGTCCTTTTTTCGCGCCGCTGCCATTAACAACGCCGCACTGGGCCGCTACAACAGGGGCAAAAGTCCCATCGGCGGCAGACTACAAGGAGGCGGCAGGAATGCTTTCATCGACCCAGCAGTTCATTCAGGCCCTGGAGGCCAAGACGGTCAAATACGAGTACATCGAGGAGCCGGGCACGGGGAAGGACGTCGTCGTCCTGTCCGTCGGCGGCAAGAACATTCCCACCATGCGGGTCCAGATCTTTTTCGACAGCGACTGCGAGGGCGCGGCGTTCCGCATCTTTGAGGTCGCCAAGGTCCCCGAGGGTAAGACCGCCGGGATGCTTTCGGCGCTCAACACGCTGAACTACCAATATCGCTTCGCCAAATTCGTCCTGAACCCCAAGGACAGCACCATCCAGGCCGAGGCGGACACCGCATTCCGCGCTCACGACGTGGACGCCGTCTGCATGGAACTGCTCTCCCGCATCCTAGACATCTGCGACACCGCCTATCCCGAGCTGATGCGCGCCCTCTGGGCCTGAGCCAAAGTTCATAAAAAACCGCCGCAGGCATCGCGCCTGCGGCGGTCGTTTTTCTTATCCTTCGGGCGGGATCACCGGCTGATCCGGGTCCGCGGGAGTGGTCGGCTCGCCCCCCGCCGGGGCGGCGGGGTCGCCCTCTGTGGGGTCTCCCTCAGCCGGATCACCCTCGGCGGGGTCTCCCTCGGCGGGGTCTCCCTCCTCGGGGTCCTGTGTCGGGGCCGCCGGGGCCACATAGGCCTCCTCGGCCTGGATGTCCGCCGCCGTCACGCCGCTGCTGCGGTAGATGAGCGAGGACAGGGCGGGCGTGCAGTCCTGGAGCACGCCGCGGGTGGCGTAGAGCACATTGGTCTTGAACAGGATGGGGCAGATGAGGCCGCGGTTCATGACCGCGCGGAACAGGTCGTAGTAGTTGCCGCTGTTCTCCAGCGCCGCCTGGCAGAGCTGGACCATGCTGTCGCTGTTGTTGCCGCCGTAGCAGGCGCTGCTGCCGTAGGTGAAGAAGGACGTGAGGTCGAAATTCGGTGCGAGCCGCACCTCCGCCAGACAGAGGTCGTAGTTCCCGCTGGCCAGGGCGTAGAGGAAGTCCTCCTCGGCCATGGACGACACCTCGGTATAGAGGCCCAAGGAC
>CALICR010000185.1 GCA_938049125.1 uncultured Clostridia bacterium | reverse complement strand
GAGCAGCTGGTTGAGCGTCTGCTCGCGCTCGTCGTTGCCGCCGAACTTGGAGTCTCTCGTGCGGCCGATGGCGTCGATCTCGTCGATGAAGATGATGGCCGGAGCGACCTTCGCCGCCTGCTGGAACAGATCGCGCACGCGGCTCGCGCCGACGCCGACGAACATCTCGACGAAATCAGAGCCGGAGATCGAGAAGAACGGCACGCCCGCCTCGCCCGCCACGGCCTTGGCCAGCAGCGTCTTGCCGGTGCCCGGCGAGCCGACCAGCAGCGCGCCCTTGGGCAGCTTTGCGCCGATGGCGGCGTATTTCTGGGGATTGTGGAGGAAATCGATGATTTCTACCAGGGATTCCTTGGCCTCATCCTGTCCGGCGACGTCCGCAAACGTGACGCCGGTCTCCTTTTCCATATAGACCTTGGCCTTGCTCTGGCCCACGGAGCCGAGGCCGCCCATGTCGCCCATGCGCTTCGTGACGGAGCTCATCAGCAGGGAGCCGAGGAGGTACATGCCCGCGACGGGCAGCACCCAGTAGACCAGAATGGTGACAAGGGGTGACGTATCCTCGACGATCTCGCTCTTGTAGTCGATGCCGAGGCTGCCGAGCTGGTCCACAAGGCCGTTCAGCTCATAATTCGGCAGCAGACCGGTATAGTAGACCGTCTGGTCGCCGCTCTTCTTGGCCGCCTCCTCCTTCGTCAGGATGAGCACCCGGTCCTGCTTAAACTGGACCGAGTCCACCTCGTCCTTGCTCAGCAGCGTCATGAAGTCCGAATACGGGATCTCCTCCAGGTACGAATTGGAAATGGCCGTATAGATCAGATTGAAGGCGAGCGTCAGAACCAGCGCGGCGATGATGACTGTCAGAATGGAGCGGCGCTTCGGGCCGTCCGGCGTCTTGTTCTGATTGTTGCTGCCCTTGGGTTTGGAGTCCATGCTGCGACCCCCTTTCCTGTTTTGCGCGATTTTGCTTTATGCTGTTTTACTATAACACAACTGGGGAAATGTATCAATTGCGGTTTCGTGGCTTGCCTGTGAATTTTCTGTTAATTTCAGATTCCGGTTGTGTTGTTCCCCGATTCCTGCTATAATAAAATGGATTGTTTTAGAGTTTAGGAGCCAAATGCCATGAAACAGATCGAGAAAAAGGCGGACATCGCCCGCCGGGAGCCGCCGGAGGGCCTCATTGAGGGCCGCAACGCCGTGCTGGAGGCCCTGCGCAGCGGCCGCACCATCGACCACGTCTTCCTTGCCGAGGGCGACACGGACCGCGCCCTCAGCCGCCTGGCCGGCATGGCCCGGGAGGCAGGAGCCGTGGTCAAGACGGCGGACCGGCGGAAGCTGGACGCCATGAGCCCCACGGGCGCGCACCAGGGCGTCATCGCCTTCGCCGCCGCCCACGCCTATTCCACCGTGGACGAGATGCTCGCCGAGGCCGAGTCCAAGGGCGAAGCGCCGCTGCTCGTCATCTGCGACGAGCTGAGCGACCCCCACAACCTCGGGGCCATCCTCCGCTCGGCGGAGTGCGCCGGGGCCCACGGCGTCATCATCCCCAAGCGCCGCAGCGTCGGCCTGACGGCGGTGGTGGGCAAAAGCTCCGCCGGGGCCGTCGAATATATGAAGGTGGCCCGGGTGGCCAACCTGCCCGCCGTCATCGAGGACCTCAAAAAGCGCGGCGTCTGGATCTTCGGCACCGCCGCCTCCGGCGACCGGCTGCTCTACGACGCGGACCTCCGCGGCCCCGCCGCCCTGGTCATCGGCAGCGAGGGCTTCGGCATGTCCCGGCTCGTGGAGGAGCGCTGCGACTTCCTGGTCCGCATCCCCATGATGGGGCACATCAACTCCCTGAACGCCTCGGCGGCCGCGTCCATCCTGCTCTATGAGGCCGTGCGCCAGCGGCGCTGATCCTAAGAAAGAAGGTAGCATCCCCATGCGTGACGATCCCGCCTCCCGGGAGGAACACAAATTTGATACGCTGAGCCTGCTGGCCGGGCTCAGCGAGGAGGACACGGGCCGCTACTCCATCGACGACATTCTGAGCGAGTTCGGCGGCTGGACTGAGAAGAAAAAGGATGGCTCCGCCTCCCCGAACGCCTCCCCCGCCCCGGCGGCAGCGCCCCAGCCCGCCCCGGATGTGCCGCCGGTGCCGCCCGTCTCCCATTCCCCCGCCGTGCCGAAGGAGCCGGACAGCGCCATCATCGACCAGATCCAGCACGCCATCGACCGCGAGATGGAGCTGAACATGGCGACGCCAGAGCCGGTCATCGAATTCGGCGAGGAGCCGCCCGCCCCGGAACCGCCCGCGCCTGCGCCGGAGCCGGAGCAGGACTTCGGCGACCCGGAGCTGAATGCCCTGTTCCGGGACAAGAAGATCCGCCTCGTCCGTCAGGACGTGGAGCAGGCCGCCTCGGCGCGCCCCGCCGCGCCCGTCCGTCCTACGCCTCAGCCCAAGGCCGCGCCCCCGGTCCCCGAGGAGCCGGAGGAGGACGAGGAAGCGCCCCGGGAGCGCCACATCAAGCGCACGACCCGCCGGAAGGAGCCGCAGCCGGAGTCCGGGGACCGCACGCCGGTGCCCGATGCCGCCGCGCTCTACAAAAAGACCGGCAAGGCCCTCCGGCCTGCGCGGAGCCGTCTGACGCTGACGGTGCTCCTGACGCTGGCCGCCGTGCTGCTGGCGCTGGGCAACCAGTTTGGCTGGTCCGACAGCGCCATCTTCGCCAGCAGCAAGACCGCCTCCAGGGTGCTTCTGGCCCTGATGGCCGGCTGCGCCCTGCTGTCCGCCGATGTGCTCGTCAGCGGCCTCAAGGGTATTTTCACGCTGCGCTTTACGGCGGACAGCCTGCTCACGCTGGCGTTCCTCGTGACGGCGCTGGATGCCGCCCGGTGCGGCGAGGACCAGCGGGTCCCCTTCTGCGCCGTGGTCTGCCTCCTGTTCTGCTTTGCGTCCTGGGGCAGCCTGCTTCGGCGGCTGGGCCTCCGGCGGGCGCTGAAGCCCCTCCACAAGCTGGAGGGCGAGCCTGCCGCCGTGGACGTGGTGGACGACGCCTGGGAAAGCGGCCGCCTCGCCGCCGTCGCCCCCGCGGGCGACCGGGAGGAGCACGTGCGCGGCCTGCTGGCCCCGGACCTCGCGGCGGAGCGGATGCGCGTCTATGCGCCCATCGCCGCGGTGCTGTCCCTCCTCCTCGCCTTCCTGCTGCGCAGCAAGGCGGAGTGCGGCCTCACCTGGGCCTGGTCCGCACTGATGACCGCCGCACTCCCCGCGGCCTGCTTCATCAGCTGCACCCGCCCCTTCGCCGTGCTCTCCGGGCGGCTCGCCAAGGAAGGGGCCGCCGTCAGCGGCTGGACCGGCACACGCCGGCTGGCCGCGGCCCGGGGCCTGACCGTCACGGACCGTGACGTCTTCCCGCCGGAGCAGGTGACCCTCGGCGGCATGAAGGTCTACGGCACCTACACCGTGGGCCAGATCGTGGGCTACGCCGCCGCGGTCATCGAGGCCTCCGGCAGCGGCCTCACGCCGCTGTTCCAGGAGCTGCGCAGTACGAACAACGGCCGCTTCTTCGCCGTGAGCCGCTTCCGCCGCTATGAGGGCGGCGGCTACGGCGCGGAGATCGGCGGCGACGTGATCCTCCTCGGCTCCCTGCGCTTCATGCAGCTCATGGGCGTCTATATGAACGAGGGCACGAAGGTCCGCAGCGCCGTCTACCTCTCCATCAACGGCGAGATGTGCGCCGTCTTCGCGCTGAACTACGCCCCGTCGCCCAAGGTCCGCCGCGGCCTGCGGGAGGTGACGGCGGCTCCGGGCCTCGCCCCGGTCTTCGCCACCCGGGACTTCCTCATCACGCCCCTCATGGTGGAGGAGCGCTACAAGGTCCCGAACGACGCCCTCGAATTCCCCAGCGCCGAGGAGCGGATGCGCCTCTCCCGGCTGCCCGGCGACTATCCCGCCGTCCAGGCCGCCCTGCTGACGAAGCCGGGCTTCGGCCCCTGCGCCGGGGCCGCCGCGGGCGCGCGGCTCGTACAGCGCACGGCGGAGACCTGCCTGCGCATCGGCATCGGAAGCGGCATCTTAGGCCTCGCGGCGCTGTTCCTGCTGACCTATTTCGGTCTCGGGACTGCGGTCACGGCGCTGAATCTGCTGCTCTTCACGCTGGTCCTCGCCCTGCCCGGCTGCGTGCTGACCGGCCTCTCCGGCAGGTACTGATATTTTATCCGCCTGCGTGAAAAAATCTTATTGAAAATCAAACCACATTCGTATATAATGAACAAGAATGGGCGGAAATTTCGCCGCGTCGGCAGTTCCGGCAGGAAACAGGCAGCGCAGCCCGCCAGGAAAGGAGAACAATCTATACATGTACACTGCTAACGAGATTCGCAACATCTGCTTGCTGGGTCATGGCGGCGACGGTAAGTCCGCTCTCTGCGAGAGTATGCTCTTTATGACCAAGGCGATCACCCGCCTTGGCAAGCGTGCCGACGGCACGACGGTCTCCGACTTCGACGACGAAGAGAAGAAGAGACAGTATTCCATCAAGACCTCCGTGATCCCCGTTGAGTACAAGGGCAGCAAGATCAACGTGCTGGACAACCCCGGCTACTTCGACTTCGCCGCCGAGATCGTGCAGTCCCTGCGCGTGGCCGACGCCGGCCTCATCTGCGTGACGGCCAAGTCCGGCATCGCCGTCGGCACCGAGAAGGGCTGGTCCTCCCTGAAGGCCGCGGAGCTGCCCGCCATGTTCTATGTCTCCAAGCTCGACGAGGAGCACGCCAACTATTTCGCGGTGGTGGACGCCCTGCGCAGCCAGTTCGGCACCTCCGTCATCCCCTTCACCTTCCCGATCCTGCACGGCGAGGAGGCCGTCGGCGTCGTGGATCTGGTGTCCAAGAAGGCCTATGACATCTCCGGCAAGGAGATTCCCGTGCCCGCCGAGGCCGAGGAGAAGATTGAGGAGTACATGGCCGAGCTGAACGAGCAGGTCGCCGAGACCGACGAGGCCCTCATGGAGAAGTTCTTTATGGAGGAGCCCTTCACCGAGGAGGAGCTGCTCACGGGCATCAAGGCCGGTATGCTCCAGCGCACCGTCTCCCCCGTGTTCTGCGGCTGCGCCATGAACGGCCTGGGCACCGTGAACCTCATCGAGAACATCGTCAAGTTCTGCCCGAATCCCCTGGAGGGCAAGCCCGTCGTCACTGTGGACGACGAGGGCAACGAGTCCGAGCTGAAGCTCGACCCCGCCGGCAGCCCCCTGGCCTTCGTGTTCAACACCGTGGCCGACCAGTACGGCAAGAATTCCTACTTCAAGGTCGTCTGCGGCGACATCGAAGACACCATGACCGTCGTCAACGCCCGCACCGGTGAAAACGAGAAGCTGGGCAATATGTTCTTCCCGAAGGGCAAGGACAACCAGAAGACCTCCAAGGTCTGCTGCGGCGACATCGGCGTCTTCACAAAGCTCGCCTCCGTCCGCACCGGCGACACCCTGGGTCTGCCCGGCAAGGTCAAGACCATCAAGGGCATGGAGTACGCCGAGCCCTGCTACCGCATGGCCATCTACGCCAAGACGAAGGGCCAGGAGGACAAGATCGCCAACGGCCTCACCAAGCTGAACGAGGAGGACGCCTCCTTCACCTTCGGCACCGATCCCGAGACCAAGGAAATGATCCTCGCCGGCGTCTGCGACATCCACCTGTCCGTCATCATCTCCAAGCTGCTGAGCAAGTACAAGGTCGAGGCCGAGCTGCGCCCCGCCAAGATCGCCTACCGCGAGACCATCAAGAAGAAGGTCGAGGTCCACGGCCGTCACAAGAAGCAGTCCGGCGGCCACGGCCAGTTCGGCGACGTCTACATCCGCTTCGAGCCCCAGACTGAGACCGAGGATCTGGTCTTCGCCGACGAGACCGTCGGCGGCTGCGTGCCGAAGAACTTCATCCCCTCCGTCGAAAAGGGCCTGCGCAACTGCATCGGCAAGGGCGTCCTCGCGGGCTATCCCGAGGTGTTCCTGAAGGCCACGCTGTACTTCGGCTCCTACCACCCCGTTGACTCCTCCGATATGGCGTTCCAGACCGCCGCCGGCATCGCCTACAAGGAAGGCCTGCCCACCGCCGGTCCCACCATCCTCGAGCCCATCGGCGAGCTGAAGGTCACCGTGCCGGACGCCAACATGGGCGACATCATCGGCGACCTCAACAAGCGCCGCGGCCGCGTCATGGGCATGAACCCCACCGGCGACGGCCTCCAGATCGTCGAGGCGGAGGTCCCGATCGGCGAGATGAGCTCCTACCCCATCGACCTGCGCGCCATGACCCAGGGCCGCGGTGCCTACAGCCTCAAGTTCGTCCGCTACGAGGAAGTCCCCCAGATCAACCAGGCGAAGATCATCGAGGACGCCAAGAAGGCCGAAGAAGATCGGAAGAGCACACG
>CALICR010000184.1 GCA_938049125.1 uncultured Clostridia bacterium | reverse complement strand
CAAACATTAGCAAGATTTGTCAAACTCTTTCCTTTCACAAATTATAGCATGGTACTGTGAACAAAACCATCCTTTTCAGCAATTCTGAATCAGTTTTTTTGTTTCAGGCAACTGCATAAATTGCCTGAAACAACATTCGTTTCTTTTCATCGTGCGCTCCAAATCGCTGAGTCACGACGATGGCGCACCCGCTGTTCAGGCCGGAGGCAACGTTAATGAGCAGCACATACAGCGAGGAGGTCGCTCCGATGGCGGCGATCACACCATCGCCAGGACAGTACCCGGCGACGGCGGTATCTACCATGCTGTAAATCTGCTGAAAGATGTTGCCGATAAACAGCGGAACGGCGAATACCAGAATCAGTTTTACGGGGTTTCCCTGCGTCATATCCATGGCACGCATTGCCTTTGTATTTCCCATCGGAATATCGCTCCTGCACCTTAACGCGATCAGCTTTATTTCATTGTAAGCATCCTAGCAGGCTGAGCTGAAAAATTTGAAAATTTGTTTGTAAAAGATTATTTGCAAAAAACAGCTTGAGGGGAAAGATCTTATCTGTTATAATTATGTTGTTGCGGTAGGCTCGTTTTCCTCTGCGGGAAAGGAGTACACAATGGGTAAAAACCTGAAGGGCAGAGAATGTGGCAACGACCTAGTTTACAAGCACCCAATGGGTGGCGTTCGATACGCAAAGCCCGTCCGCGCAGCAGATGACATTCACGTTTTCACCAGATCTGGCTGACATGGGGCGCGATTGATATTGAGCGATTCTGTATGCACGCTTTACGCCACGAGAGCGATTGAACGCGGTATGCAGCTGAAGGTCCTTCAAACACTGCCGTGTCATGCAAGCATAAAAACAACGATGGACAGATATGTCCACGTCACATTTGAATCCCTGGATCAGGCTGTACGGTTATTTGAACCAAACAGGGTGTCCATGCGGAAATGGCGTAAAAATGGCGTAAATCCAAAACGCCGGATCGCAGAAGCCCTTGATAAATCGAGACTTTTTAAGGAGATGCAGAGATAAAATGAAATTAGGTATCGTCGGACTGCCGAACGTCGGCAAGTCCACGCTGTTCAATGCCATCACCAACGCGGGCGTGCCCGCGGACAACTACGCGTTCTGCACCATTGACCCGAACGTGGGCGTTGTGTCCGTGCCGGACAAGCGGCTGGAGTGGCTGCGGGATCAGCACAACCCAAAGAAGTTCACACCCGCCGTCATTGAGTTTGTGGACATCGCGGGTCTTGTAAAGGGCGCGTCCCACGGCGAGGGGCTCGGCAATAAGTTCCTTTCCAACATCCGTACCACGGACGCCATCGTCCACGTTGTCCGCTGCTTTGACAACGCGAACATCACCCACGTCGAGGGCAGCACCGATCCCCTGCGCGACATTGACATCATCAACCTTGAGCTCATCATGGCGGACGTCGAGATGGTCGAGCGCCGCATCGACAAGGCGCAGAAGGCCGCCAAGGGCGGCGACAAGCGCTTCAATCATGAGGCCGAGGTCTTTTCCGGTCTGCTGGAGCACCTCAACGAGGGCAGGCTGGCGCGCACCTACGAGTGCAGCCCCGATGACGCGGCGCTCATCGCCACCTCTGATCTGCTGACGCTCAAGAAGACCATCTACGCCGCAAATCTCGATGAGGACGGCGTCAACGATCCGGACAGCGTCCCCTACTTCCAGAAGGTCAAGGCGCTGGCGGATTCCGAGAGCTGCCTCGCCCTGCCTATCTGCGCCAAGCTCGAGGCGGATATTGCCGAGCTGGACGATCCCGAGGAAAAAGCCATGTTCATGGAGGAGCTTGGCGTGCAGGAATCCGGTCTCGACCGGCTGATCCAGGCATCCTATTCCCTGCTTGGTCTCATCTCCTTCCTGACCGCGGGCAGTGACGAATGCCGCGCATGGACCATCAAAAAGGGCACAAAGGCTCCGCAGGCGGCAGGCAAGATCCACTCTGACTTTGAGCGCGGCTTCATCCGTGCCGAGGTCATCGCTTTCGAGGATCTCAAGGCCTGCGGCACGTTGGCTGCCGCCAAGGCGAAGGGTCTGCTCCGCAGCGAGGGCAAGGAGTACATCATGAAGGACGGCGACATTGTCAACTTCCTCTTTAACGTCTGAGCCGCCGGAAAGTGCCAAGCAAATGAAGGTCAATCTGCACACTCACACCCCGCGCTGCCGTCACGCCTCCGGCTCCGAGCGGGAGTACATCGAGGCGGCTCTGGCTGCCGGGCTCACGACGCTGGGCTTTTCCGACCACGCACCGATGATCTTTGCGGAGCCGGGCTATTACTCCACCATGCGCATGCACCCCGAGGAGCTGGCGGGCTACGTCGAGACGCTGCTGGCCCTCCGGGAGGAGTACCGCGGCCGCATCGACCTCCGTATCGGCCTTGAGCTGGAATACTATCCGGACCGCTTCGGCCCGACCTGCGAGTTCCTCGCGCAGTTCCCGCTGGATTACCTCATCCTGGGCCAGCACTATCTCTTCAACGAGATCGGCTCCGCCTATGTGGCCTCCGGCACCACGGACCCCGCGCTGCTGCGCGCCTATGCGGACCAATGCTGCGCCGGGATGGAGACCGGGCGCTTCACCTACCTGGCCCACCCCGACGTGTTCCGCTTCGACGGCGACCCCAAGTGCTACCGCACCGAAATGGAGCGGCTCTGCCGCTGCGCCATTGAGACCGGGACGCCGCTGGAGCTGAACCTGCTGGGCGCTTCCGCGGGCCGCCATTATCCCACAGAGCGTTTCTGGGCCATCGCCGGGGAGTTCGGCAATTCCACTGTGCTCGGCTGCGACGCGCACAAGCCCTCGGCCATTCCCTCCCCGGAGGCGGAGGCGCGCTGCCGCGCCCTGGCCCGGCGCTTCTCCCTCCCGCTGCTGGAGGACATCCCGCTCCGAAAGCCCTTTTGAGGGCGAAAATCTGCCGGAAAATTCCGGGTCCCAGCGCCGTTTTTCATGGAATCTGTTCAAACTTTTCAGCTTGGAAACTTTTTTCAAAAAAAGCATTGACAGCGCGGGTCCCCGATGCTATTATGTGGAAAAATTGAATCGCTTGATAGAGGCGCGGTGTCCATCAGTACCTCCCAAACGGCCAGGCAGCCGGGGCGGGAAAGGGGCCACCGCCGAAGGGCGACACGGTGCCTGCCGTTTCGCTGCTGGGCCGTCAGGGAATACCTGCCGGACTGTCACAGATTTTTTTGTGAAGCGCTATCATTGAGTTGTCGGAATCACCTTTGTTTCTTTCCGCTTTTCCATGGACCGCTTGACAAAGCGGTCCATTTTTTGCTCCTGCGGCCCGAGCTTCCCCGCCGCAAATATATTCCGAAAGGTGCGAACTGAAATGAAAAGAATCCTCACCCTCCTCCTGGCCCTGGCCATGGTCCTCTCCCTGGCCGCCTGCGGCAGCACCCCTGCCGAGACCCCGGCAGACACCGCCGCCGAGGAACCCACCGCAGCCCCCGCCTCCGGCAGCTCCGACGCTGCATCCGGCACCGGCGTCGAGGACGGCGTCCTGACCGTCGGCATGGAATGCGCCTACGCCCCCTACAACTGGACCCAGACCACCGACGCCAACGGCGCGGTGCCCATCTCCAACAACCCGGGCAGCTACGCCAACGGCTACGACGTCATGATGGCCAAGAAGATCTGCGAGGCCAATGGTTGGGAGCTGGAGATCGTCTCCTCCGAGTGGGACAGCCTGATCCCCGCGCTCCAGGCCGGGACCGTTGATGCCGTCATCGCCGGTCAGTCCATGACCGAGGAGCGGCTCCAGCAGGTCGATATGGCGGGCCCCTACTTCTACGCCTCCATCGTCTGCGTCACCAAGAAGGACGCCCCCCAGGCCTCGGCCACGGGCATTTCCGACCTGACCGGCACCTGCACCGCACAGACCGGCACCATCTGGTATGACTCCTGCCTGCCCCAGATCTCCGGCGCGGACATCCAGACCCAGGCAGAATCCGCCCCGGCCATGATCATGGCCGTTGAGAGCGGCACCGTGGACTTCATCTGCACGGATATGCCCACGGCCATGGGCGCCTGCACCACCTACCCCGACCTGACCATCCTCGACTTCTCCGGCACCCAGGACAACTTCCAGGTCGACGAGGGCGAGATCAACATCGGCATCTCCGTGCGCAAGGGCGACACCACGCTGCTGGACGCCATCAATGCCGTGCTGGAGCCGCTGACCGAGCAGGACTTCAACGACCTCATGGACGAGGCCATCTCCATCCAGCCCGAAATTTAAGCAAAACCTAAAAATTCTTCATCCGGCCCCGCATCCCGGGGCCGGATGCTTCTACCGACCATCTTGGAAAGGAGCCCCTATGGACCGGCTGATTTCTCTCGG
>CALICR010000183.1 GCA_938049125.1 uncultured Clostridia bacterium | reverse complement strand
AATCCCGGGAGGAGGCTTGACATGAACGAAAAACAGAAAGTATTTACCATCCGCAACGCCGCGGGCATGGAGGCGGACATTCTGGCCTTCGGCGCGACGCTCCAGCGGCTGCGCGTGCCCGCCGGAGCGGGGCGCATCGACGTGGTCCTCGGCTTTGACACCGAGGAGGAGTACCGGCAGCACAGCGCCGGGTGCTACGGCGGTCTTATCGGCCGCCATGCCAACCGCATCGAGGGCGCAAGCTTCACCATCGACGGTACCGCGTATCATCTGACGCCCAACTGTCCGGTGGGGAATCACATCCACGGCGGCCTGACAGGCTTCCACCAGAAGCGCTGGACCGCGGAGCCTGTGGGGGAGAGTACCCTGCGGCTGCGCTATTTCTCGCCGGACGGCGAGGAGGGGTATCCCGGCAACCTGCCCGTCACCGTGACCTACACGATCACCGAGGACAACGGCCTGCGCATCGACTATGAGGCCGCGCCGGACAAGGATACCGTGGTGAACCTCACGAGCCACGGCTACTTCAACCTCAACGGCGGCGGCTCCATCCTGGACCACACGCTGCGGGTGGACGCGGACGCCTACGCCGAGAGCGACGGCGGGATGCCCACGGGAAAGCTGCTGCCCGTGGCGGGCACCTGCTTCGACTTCCGGCAGGAGAAGCCCCTGGGGCGCGACATCCTCGACCCCATGCTCGAGGGGCCCGGCGGCTATGACCACAACTTCTGCCTGAACGGCAGCGGCCTGCGGCCCGTGGCGGAGCTGCGGGGCGACAGGCTGGCTATGACGCTGGAGACCACCTATCCCGGGATGCAGCTCTACAGCGCCGCGTTCCGGCAGCCCACGAAGGGCAAGGACGGCGCGGTCTACGAGGGCCGCTGCTTCGTGTGCATGGAGGCGGAGTACTATCCCAACGCCATGCGGCACGGGAATTTCCCGTCTGTTGTAGTACGCATAGGGGAAACTTACCGGGAGACCACGATTTACCGGTTCCGGGATCTGACGAAATAAGGCTGTGCCCCCGCCCTTCGGACGGGGGCACATTTTTGCGTGGATGGGCGAGACCTGCCGGGAGCCGGCAAAGTAAAGGATGTGCCCCCGCCCTTCGGACGGGGGGTACATTATTTGTGTGCGGGAGGGCAGGGCGGCGCGTTTTTGCGGGTGGGAGAGCGTGGAAGGAATGGGGGCCCGGGACTGGGGATCGAGGAAGAAGGCTGTTCCCCGCCCCGAAGGGGTGGGGAACCGTTGTTATCATGGAGCAGGGGCACGTGTTATGCGGCGGGGTGATTATGCGGGAATATACGAAAAAAGCGGCGCACCCGGTTTGGGTGCGCCGCTGACTTTTCTAACTGGCTCAGCGCTTCTGCTGGAGGTCGAAGCGGGGGTCGTAGGCCTTTTCCTCGGGGGTGAACTTGCGCAGGGTGTTGATGACCTTGCCGTCGTTCCACTTGCGGTCGCCGACGTCCTCGGTGGTGCCCATGACGGTGACGTTCAGCTGACGGTGACGGGCGCGGACATGGTCCCAGTCGATGAAGTAGACATGGGCGAATTCGCCGCCGTCCAGCTTGCCGTCCTTGATGGTCATGGTCTCGCTGCGGCCGAAGAAGACGGAGCGCAGGTGGCCGTCGGTGTTCATGGAGGTGTAGTTGCCGGGCTCGTCAACATAGCGGCCGAACTGGGCGTGGATGGGGCCGGGATGACGGTAGTCGCCCTCGTTGGTGTAGTCGGGGACCAGCTTGCGCATGATGTCCAGCAGGTCATGCTGCAGGTACTCGAGGTCGAAGGTGTCGATGTCGTGGGAGCACTCCTGGATCATGACGGAGCAGGTGGTGTGGTGGGAGGCGATGCAGCAGGTGCCGTTCTGGACACCGGACGCCTTCACGATCTCCATGATCTCCTTGGACACGTCGTGGAACGTGGGGATCCAGCCGCGGGACTGGAGCTCGAGCTCTTTCTGATAAACCTTGAATTCCATTGTGATTTCCTCCGTATTTTATTTGTATATACGTGAATATTTGAATGCTTACTTCATATACGTGAATATTTGAATGCTTACTTCTGGTGCCGGGCGTCCCAGGCGTCGCGGACGGCGCGGATCATGTCGTCCACCATGGCATTCCGGGCTTCCCGGGTGGGCAGGCCCACGATGCCGCTGGAGGAGCCGGTGGCGTCCGCGCCGGCGTAGATGTTGCGGTAGACGTCGTCGTAGCACTTGATGCCTGCGCCCTGGAGCACCAGGATGTCGGGGTTGACCTCCTTGACGGCGCGGGTGGAGGCCTCGACGTACTCCTTGTCGCTGGCCTTGCCGGTGCCGATGAGCTCCGACGGCTCGGCGACGATGATGTTCGGGCAGAGGTGGGCGATGGCCGAGGCCTCGGCGATGGAGTCGGCGCAGACGATGGTGGCGAGGCCGACCTCGTCCGCCCGCTGGATCGTCGCCTTGAGCTGGGCGATGGTGAGGGGCTTCTCACAGTGGTTCAGCATGACGCCCTCGGCGCCGGCGGCCTTGAGGGACTCCGGCAGCACGTCGGCCAGGCCGCGGCCCGGGTGCAGGGGGTCCATATGGGGGGCGAAGACGTGGATGCGGTGGGTGGCGTCCTTCACGCGGCGCAGCTCGATGAGCGGCGTGGTGAAGATGATGTCAACGTCGTAGCGCTCGGCCGCAGCGTCCGCCGCCTTGGCCAGCTCGACGACGTCGTCGCCGAAGAGGTAGGACTTCGGGCCGATCTCAAAGAAGGGCGCTTTGATGGTACAATTCGGGTACATGACGATCCTCCTCAGGATTTCAGATTCTGGAACTATTATAAAATAGGGAAAAGGAAAAGTCAATTATATTATTCTTCTTTCTGCTATTGATTTTCGTTTACGCAAATGATACAATAAAAATGCCGAAAATAAACCATAAAAGAAAATATTATTTTCGATTTGGAGGAGCATATGAAACAAGAAGCATTGGAGCAGGCCCGCGCGGCCTATGCCATTGAAGCGCAGTGCATCGAGGAGGCGCTTTCCTACTTTGACGACGCGGCCTTTTCCGCCGCGGTGGCGGCGCTGGCCAAGGCGCCCCGCATCGGCGCGGCGGGCTGCGGCCACAGCGGCATCGCCTGCCGGCACTTCGCCCACCTGATGTGCTGCATCGAGCGCCCGGCGCGGTTCATCTCGCCCGCCGAGGCCGTCCACGGGGCCACGGGCTATCTCCAGCCCGGCGACGTCATGCTGTTCGCCTCCCGCGGCGGCAAGACGAAGGAGCTGCTGCCCATCCTCGACATCTGCAAGAGGAAGGGCGTCACCGTCATCACCGTGACGGAGAACCTCGAATCCCCCCTGGCCACCGGCGCGGACATCGTTCTCAAGCAGCACGTCAACCGCGAGACCGACAAGTACAACAGCCAGGGCACCACCAGCACCACCTCGCTCATCGTCATCTTCCACGCGCTCCAGGCCGCCCTCATCGAGGAGACGGGCTACAGGAACGAGCAGTTTGCCCTGATCCATCCGGGCGGCGCCGTGGGCGAGCGGCTGAACCACCAGAAGTAAGAGGGAGGAGGCGCGGCGAATGGCCAGCGAGAAACTGAAGATCGACGCCCGGCGGCGGCGGATCCTGGAGATCCTCAGCGCCGAGGGGCAGGTGCGCGTCGCGGACCTCAGCGCGCGGCTTGCCGCCACGCCCGTCACCATCCGCAGCGACCTCGACGCGCTGGAGCGGGACGGCTTCCTGGAGCGCATCCAGGGCGGCGCGGTCCAGACCGTCAAGAACTACTACAACCTCGACTTCCTCCAGCGCAAGCAGGAGGGCGGCGCGGTCAAAAAGCATCTGGCCGCCGCCGTGGCGGACATGATCCGCGACGGCGACACCCTGTTCATCAACTCCGGCACCACCACCTATTTCGTGGCCATGGAGCTGAAAAAGCGGAAAAATCTCAACATCGTGACGAACTCCCTCAGCGTGGCCGTGGAGCTGGGCGCGCATCCGACGTTCCGGGTGCTGCTGCTGGGCGGCGACATCAACGCCCAGTACGCCTTCACCTACGGCCCCGACGCCCAGGAGCAGCTGAAAAAATACCGCGCCGACTACGCCATCCTCTCCATGGACGGCGTGTGTCCCAGCACGGGGCTGACCACCTACCACGCCGAGGAGGCGGTCATGGACCTGCTGATGATCGAGCGCTCCAAGAAGGCCATCGTGGCGGCGGAGAGCCGGAAGATCGGCCGGGCGGGCTTCTCCCGGGTCTGCGGCGTCGAGGGCGTCCAATGCCTCGTCACCGACGGCGGGGCGGACCGCGACGCCCTGAGCCGTCTCCGGGCGCTGGGCATCGAGGTCCGCATGAACGGCTGAATATTAGAAAAAATGCCTCTCCCGGGAGCCGGGAGGGGCATTTTGCGTTCTTCAGATTCGGTAGAGCGTCGGGCGGCGGTCGGCGAAGACGGGGAGGGCGGCCCGGACCTCCGCGGCGAGACGGGGGTCGCAGTCGGCGGTGCAGCGGTCCTCGCTGGGGCCGCATTCGGCCAGGGTCCGGCCCCAGGGGTCGAGGATGACGGAGCCGCCGCCGAAGACGATGGGCCCGGCCTGGCCGCACGCGTTGCAGCCGACGGTGAAGCACTGGTTCTCGATGGCCCGGGCCGTGAGCAGCGTGCGCAGGTGGAAGGCCCGGCGCGCGGGCCACTGGGACACCACGAAGAGGATGTCCAGGCCGCCGAGGGCCAGGGTGCGCGCCGCCTCGGGGAAGCGCACGTCGTAGCAGATCAGCAGGCCGCAGCGCACACCGTCCAGGGTGAAGCGGCAGAGCCGGTCCCCGGGGGCAAAGGCCTTGTCCTCGCCTAAGGGGGAGAGGCGGTGGGCCTTGTCGTAGACGGCGGCGCAGGCGCCGGTGCGGTCGAAGACGTAGGCGGTGTTGTAGATGCGGCTGCCGCGGCGGTCGGCCACGCTGCCCGCCACGATGTGGACGCCCAGCCGCCGGGCGAGGGGGCCGAAGAGGGCGCGGGTCCGGGGACCGGCTCCCTCGGCGAGGACGTCGAGGTGCTCCCGGGGGAAAAAGCCCGTGTTGAAGGTCTCGGGCAGGACGACGGCGTCGGGATGCTCCGCGGCCACAGCCTGCTCGATCAGGGCCGCGGCGCGGGTGAAATTGTCCTCCGGCGCGCCGAAGCGCACCTCCATCTGAACGCAGGTGATCCGCATGGCGGCTCCTTTCTGACACGAAACGCGGTGCCCCGGGCCGGGAGACCGGCGGGCGGGACGGCGATTCCGAGATGAAAATTTATTTGATAGATACGATAAAATATTCAAATCGATGCAGAGAATACCAGGCACTGCGGCCCGGGTGGGGCACGAACAGCGGACCGCGGGGTCCCCGGGGCCGGACGCGCCGAATGGGCGGAGACGTCCGCCCACATTTGTTATTAAATCACAAAAGTGAGAAACTGTCAACGGGAAAATTTGGAGCAATGCCGGAAAATAGAGCGCAGCCGGGCGGTGAGTCGGTGCAAACTGCGCATAGCCTGTGCAGGGTGTGGATAACACTGGGGACGGGCTGTGGATAGAGCTGTGGACAAAGTGGAAAAGTCGCGGAAAAGTTGAAAAAACTCCGAAAATTTTTTGGATTCCAAGAAGAGAAGAGGAGAGTAGAGAATAGAGAAGAAAAGAAAAGAGTCTAGGGGAGCGTAGTGCAGCCGAGAAGGGCGCGCCGGGGCCGGACCGGGCCGGTGCGGGTCCCGGGGCGGGGACGAATATTCATGCGGCTGCGGCAGGGGAGGGGCCTTGGCCCCGGCGGCCCTTCGGACGGCGGCTGCGGCGGCGCAAAGAAAAAAGTTCACATTTTGTGAATTTTTCTCTTGACAAACCCGGAAGCCTCTGGTATACTCGACACATAACGTGGCGAATGCAGTCCTGTCCCCGCCCCCACGGCGGTCCCGCCCTCCCGCCGTGGGACGGCCTGTACGTTCGCCGGAGCGTCCCCCCACGCCGTGCGTTTCCGCCCCTTGGCTCTCCCCCCGGGAGAGCTGTCACCGCAGGCGACTGAGCGGACTGCTCCGCCTTTGGCGTGGTCATCGCCTCCGCCCGCCCGCTCCGTCCTCGCTTTGCTCGGCCACCGCTCCCAGAGGGAGAGGCAAGGCAGCTTCGCCGCACCCGCCCCCTTGGCTCTCCCCCCGGGAGAGCTGTCACCGAAGGTGACTGAGCGGGCTGTTCCGCCTTTGATGTGGTCATAGTCCCCGCCTGTCCGCTCCGTCCTCGCCGCGCTTGGCCACCGCTCCCAGGGGGAGAGGCAAGGCAGCTTCGCTGCACCCGCCCCCCTTGGCTCTCCCCCCGGGAGAGCTGTCACCGAAGGTGACTGAGAGGGCTGTTCCGCCTTTGGATCTCCGGACCGGTTTTTTTCTCCCCGGTGTTTACTTTCCCGCCGGGAAATGGTAGAATAACCTGTAAACTCCGCCACTCTCTCGAAAGGAGGCTGCCCATGCGGAAGCTTCGTCAGGCGCTCAAATACTTTTTCCTCCGGGCCGATATGCTGCTGCTGTTCCTCTGCGTGGCCGCCTCGACCTTCGGGATCGTCGTCGTCGCCAGCGCGACGCGCCACTTCGGCACGAGCCGCTACGTCATCATCCAGGCCGCGGCTCTGCTGCTCGGCATCGTGCTCTACATCCTCTTCACCCTCCTCGACATCGACATCATCGCCGAGCGGCGTGAGCTGCTCTTCCTCTTCAACCTCATCTTCATCGCCCTGCTGCGCACGCCGCTGGGCACCGAGATCGCGGGCAACCGAAGCTGGCTCCATATCCCCGGCGTCCCCTTCAACATCCAGCCCGCGGAGATCTGCAAGATCACCTTCATCATCCTGCTGGCCAAGGTCATGGCCGTCCGGCAGAACAGCATCTCGAGGCCCTCGACGGTGCTGCGCCTTGGCTTCCACCTCATCTTCATCTTCGGCCTCGTGGTCGTGGCCTCCGGCGACGACGGCGTCGCCATGATGTATATCCTCATCTTCCTCGTCATGCTCTGGACCGGCGGCGTCAGCTGGATCTGGTTTGCCCTGGGCGCGGGCGCGGCGGTCATCGGCCTCCCCATCGTCTGGAACCTGAGCATCGCCGGGCACACCCTCGTCAGCGACTACCAGAAGCAGCGCATCCTGATGGTCTTCGACCCCAGCATCGACCCCCAGGCCACGGGCATCCGCTGGCACACGAACCAGAGCCTCCTGACCCTCACCGGCGGCGGCGTCACGGGCCAGGGCCTCTTCTCCGGCACCCGCACCCAGGCCGGGGCCCTCTCTCAGCAGCATACGGACTTCATCTTCTCCGTCATCGGCGAGGAGCTGGGCATCGTGGGCTGCACCTTCGTGCTGCTGCTGCTGGCGGTCATCGTTGCCCGGTGCATCTACGTCGGCGTCAAGTCCGGCAGCTATATGAACCGGCAGGTCTGCATCGGCATGGCCGGTATGCTCATCTGGCAGATCATCATCAACGTCGGCATGTGCGTCGGCCTGACGCCGGTCATCGGCCTGACGCTGCCCTTCATCAGCTACGGCGGCAGCTCCATCCTCACCATGTTCGCCGCCATGGGCATCGTCTCGGGCATCCATATGCGGCCTGCCCCGGATTCAAGCGCGCACTATATCAGGCCGCCGTATGATAACGCGGGCTGAATAAAAACCACGAAACTGGCAGAAACTACCTCCGTATTCCAAACAAATAGGGAGGTAGTTTTTTATGCAGAGACTGTTTGCGGCGGCGCTGGCGGCATGGCTGCTCGTCTGCCCGGTCCGGGCGGCGGAGACCCTCTCGGCGGCGGATTTTTCCGGCGGCGCGCCGCTCCTGGGCGTGTTCCTCACGGAGGTCCCGGCGGACTGCCGCCTGACGCTCCCCGCGGGCCGGACGGTCCGCGCCGGGGAGGCCCTGACGGCGGCCCAGCTGGGCGGCCTCGCGGCGGAGGCCTTAGGCGAAGGGGAGACGGCGGTTCTCCGCTATGTGCCCGTGGGCGCGGACGGGCCGGGGGCCGAGGCGGTGCTGACGCTTGCGCTCCGCCCGGCGAAGAACCGCGCCCCCGAGGCCCGGGACAGCGCGGCGGAAACCTATAAGAACCTCGCCGTCACCGGGCGGCTGGACTGCGGCGACCCGGACGGCGACACCCTCGTCTATGTGCTGCGCACCGCGCCGCGGCGGGGGACCGTGGTCTTCGGCCGCGACGGGACCTATACCTACACGCCGGACCGGGAGAAGGTGGGCGAGGACCGCTTCACCTACTGCGTCCGGGACGCCGCGGGCCTGACGTCCGCCGAGGCGGAGGTGACGGTCACGATCCGGAAGCCGAAAATTCAGGGGACCTTCACGGACATGGCTGGCGACCCCGACGCCGCGGCGGCCTGCTTCCTGCGGGAGGCGGGGCTGCTCTCCGGCGAGGAGGTGGGCGGCGTTCTCTGCTTCGGGCCGGAAAAGACCGTGACGCGGACGGAATTCCTTCTCATGCTTCTGCGCCTCCGGGGCCTCGGGCCGGAGCGGGGCGCAGCGGGGGAGGACTGGCTGGCCCCCTGGACCGCCGCGGCGCTGCGGGCGGGCATCCCCGCCGGGGAGACCGCCGTGGACGGCACGGGGGATATCTTCACCGGCGAGGACGCGGCCCGGATGACGGCGGCGCTGCTGGATGTGCCTGCCGGGGACGGCGCGGCGGAGGCCCTGGCGGAGCAGGGGATGGACGGCTTTGCGGCCTGCACGGACCGGGCCGTCACCCGCCGGGACGCGGCCCGGCTGCTCTTCGCCCTCCACGGGCGGCTGGAGCACGCGGCGCAGCCGTGATTCCGCTTCAAAACCGCCGGGCCTGCCCGGCCCCGGGCTGGACAGTTTTCACAAAAATCCCGTTTCCCTTCGAAAAAAATTGACTTTTTTCGTCCCCGGGTCTACAATGCAGTTAGACAAGAGAAATGAGGCACCGGTTTATGGCTAAGACCTTCCAGTTTGCATACGGCTACTTTTACTTTTACTACTTTATTTCGTGGTAAGAGTAATTTGTGCTGCACAGGAAGGGCCGGAGGCCCCGATCCCCATAGCAACCTGAGCCACACAGATTACGGATCTGTGTGGTATTTTTTTTGAGAAGGAGCACGTCACCATGATCGTCATTCTGAAACCCCTCACCCCCGCGGACCGCATGGAGCACCTGCTGCACTGGCTCCAGAGCCAGGGCGTCGGCACCCACGTCTCCCAGGGCGATTACCAGACCGTCATCGGCCTCATCGGCGACACGAGCCGCATCGACCTCGACCTCCTCCAGAGCCTGGACATCGTCGAGGCGGCCAAGCGGGTCTCAGACCCCTACAAGCTCTGCAACCGCAAGTTCCACCCCGAGGACACGGTGGTCACGGCGGGGAACGCGAAGATCGGCGGCGGGCATTTCGCCCTCATCGCCGGTCCCTGCTCCGTGGAGAGCGAGGAGCAGATCATCGGCATCGCCAAGGCGGTCCAGGCTGCGGGCGCGACGCTGCTGCGCGGCGGCGCCTTCAAGCCCCGCACGTCGCCCTACTCCTTCCAGGGCCTCGGCGGCGAGGGCATCCGCCTGCTGCTGGAGGCGAAGCGGGAGACGGGCCTGCCCATCGTCACGGAGCTGATGGACGCCTCGGAGCTGCCCCTCTTCGACGACGTGGACGTCATTCAGATCGGCACCCGGAATATGCAGAACTTCGAGCTCCTCAAGGAGATCGGCAGGACGAAGAAGCCCATCCTCCTCAAGCGCGGCATGGCCAACACCCTCAAGGAGCTGCTCATGAGCGCCGAGTACATCATGGCCCAGGGCAACGAGCAGGTCATCCTCTGCGAGCGCGGCATCCGCACCTTCGAGACCGCCACGCGCAACACCCTCGACCTCAGCTGCGTGCCGCTGCTCCACGAGATGAGCCACCTGCCCGTGGTCGTGGACCCGAGCCACGCCACCGGCCTCTCGACCCTGGTGCCCACCATGGCCATGGCCGCCTCGGCCTCCGGGGCCGACGGCCTCATGATCGAGGTCCACAACGACCCGGCCCACGCCCTCTGCGACGGGGCCCAGTCCCTGACGCCGGACCAGTTCGCCGCCGTGGCGGACAAGTGCCGCCGCATCCGCGAGGTGGCCGAGGGATGAGAGTCGGCATTGTCGGCCTCGGCCTCATCGGCGGCTCCATGGCCAAGGCCTTTCATGCGGCGGGGCGCGACCGCGTCCTCGCCTTCGACCGCGACCGCTCCATGCTGGACTTCGCCCTCCTCTCCGGGGCCGTGGACGAGGCGCTGACGGAGGAGAAGCTCCCCACGCTGGACCTCCTGCTCGTGGCCCTCTACCCCGAGGCGGCCATCGCGTACCTGGAGAGCGCCGCGCCGCATCTCCGCAGGGACGCCCTGGTGCTCGACACCTGCGGCACGAAGCGCCTCGTCTGCGCCGCGGGCTTCCGGCTGGCGGAGCGCTATGGCTTCGCCTTTGTGGGCGGCCACCCCATGGCGGGCACCCACTTCTCCGGCTTCAAGTATGCGAAGGAGACCCTATTCAAGGGCGCGCCCATGGTGCTGGTGCCGCCGCGCTTTGACGACATCGAGCTGCTGGGCCGCGTCCGGGACGCCCTGACGCCGCTCCAGCTGGGCCGCTTCTCCGTCACCACGGCGGAGGACCACGACCGCATGATCGCCTTCACGTCGGAGATGCCCCACATCGTCTCCAACGCCTTCATCAAAAGCCCCACGGCCCGGGCCCACAAGGGCTTCTCCGCCGGGAGCTACAAGGACCTGACCCGGGTGGCCTGGCTGAACCCGGACATGTGGACGGAGCTGTTTCTCGAGAACCGGGACTGCCTGCTCTCGGAGCTGGATGTCCTGATGGAGAGCCTCGGGCAGTACCGTGCCGCCCTCGCCGCCGAGGACGCGGCAGAGCTGCGCCGCCTGCTGGCCGAGGGCCGCGATATCAAGGAGGAGGTGGACGGCCGGTGAAGACCGTGACCGTTGCGGCATCCCGCCGCTATGATGTTTTGATCGGGCCGGGTCTCCTGCGGGAGGCCGGAGCCTTCGCCGCCGAGGCGGTGCGCCCCTGCCGGGCCGCCATCGTGAGCGACGACACTGTGGACGCCCTCTACGGGGCCGCGGCGGAGGAGGCCTTCGCCCGGGCGGGCTTCGCACCGGAGCGCTTCGCCTTCCCCCACGGCGAGGCGAGCAAAAATCTGAACGTGCTCGGCGAGACGCTGAACTTCCTCGCCGGGAAGCGCCTGAGCCGCAGCGACGTGGTCGTCGCCCTGGGCGGCGGCGTGGTGGGCGACCTGGCGGGCTTCGCCGCCGCCTGCTACCTGCGCGGCGTGCAGTACATTCAAATCCCCACGACGCTGCTGGCCGCCGTGGATTCCTCCGTCGGCGGCAAGACCGCCGTGGACCTGCCCGCGGGCAAGAACCTCGCCGGGGCCTTCCACCAGCCGAGCCTCGTCCTCTGCGACACGGACCTGCTGGGCACGCTGCCGGAGCGGACCTTCCGCGAGGGCGCGGCGGAGGTGGCCAAGTACGGCGTCCTGGAGGGCGGCGCCCTCTTCGCCCGGCTGGAGATGGGCCTTTCACCGGCGGACGCGGACCTCGCGGACGTCATCGCCGCCTGCGTGGACTGCAAGCGCCGGGCCGTGGAGGGCGACGAGTTCGACCGCGGCGCGCGCCAGCTCCTGAACCTCGGCCACACCATGGGCCACGCCGTGGAGCTGCTGTCCGACTACCGCCTCTACCACGGCGAGTGCGTCGCCATCGGCCTCGCCGCCGTGACCCGGGCCGCCTGCCGCAAGGGCCTCTGCCCCGCGGGCGACGCCGCGCGCATCGAGACGCTGCTCCGCCGCCTCGGCCTGCCCACGGAGACGGACTGCACCGCCGGGGACATCCTCCGCGTCTGCGGCGGCGACAAGAAAATTCGCGGCGGCGAGATCCGCCTCGTGGTGCCCGAGGGCGTCGGGCACTGCACCCTGCGCCCCATGCCCCTGGGCGAGCTGCGCGGCTGGATCGAAGCGGGGCTCCGGCCATGACGGAGCACCTGACGAACGCGCCCCGCCGCGGCACCGTCGCCGCCATCCCCTCCAAGTCGGAGGCTCACCGGCTGCTGCTCTGCGCCGCCCTGGGCCGGGGACCGGTGCGCTTCGCCTGCCCCGGGACCTCGAGGGACATCGAGGCCACCGCCGCCTGCCTCCGCGCCCTCGGCGCCGGGGTCAGCTGGGACGGCGCGGCCTTCACGGTGACGCCCGCCGCCGTCCCCGCCGGGGCGGTCTCGCTCCCCTGCGGCGAGAGCGGATCCACGCTGCGCTTTCTCCTGCCCGTGGCCGGGGCCTTGGGCGCAGAGGGCCGCTTCCTGCGGGAGGGCCGCCTGCCGGACCGCCCCCTCGGCCCTCTGGCCGAGCAGCTCTGCGCCCACGGCATGACGCTCCGGGACGACGGCCCGGACCTCTGCTTCTCCGGACGGCTCCGGGGCGGAGACTTCGCCCTGCCGGGCAACGTCTCGTCCCAGTACCTCACGGGCCTCCTCTTCGCCCTGCCTCTGCTGCCCGAGGGCGGTACGCTCCGCGTCACCACGGCGCTGGAGTCCGTGGGCTACCTCGACCTGACGCTCCGGACCCTCCGCCGCTGCGGCCTTCGGATCGAGGACATCCCCGGCGGCTGGCGCATCCCGGGCGGCCAGCGTCCCGCCCTCCCGGCGGGCTGCGCCGTGGGCGGCGACTGGTCCAACGCCGCGCCCTTCCTCTGTGCCGGGGCCATCTCCGGCGGCGTCACCGTCACGGGCCTCGACCTCCGCTCGGCCCAGGGAGACCGCGCCGTGCTGGACGTCCTGCGCCGCTTCGGCGCAAAGGTGGAGGCGTCGGACGAGGCCGTCACCGTCACGCCCGGCCCCCTGCGGGGCTGCCGCATCGACGGGCGGGAGATTCCGGACCTCATCCCGGTGCTCTGCGCCGTCGCCGCCGCCGCAGCGGGCGACACGGTCATCGAGCACGCGGGACGGCTGCGCCTCAAGGAATCGGACCGCCTCGCCGCCGTCGCCCGGCTCCTCCGGGACCTCGGAGGGAGTGTGGACGAACGGCCCGACGGCCTTGACGTCCACGGCACCGGCGCCCTCCGGGGCGGCACCGTGGACACGGCGGGCGACCACCGCATGGCCATGACGG
>CALICR010000182.1 GCA_938049125.1 uncultured Clostridia bacterium | reverse complement strand
TATAGGCTTCCGGGGCCGCTTCCGCCGTCTCAGACGGCGGAGAAAGCGCCCTGCGCCGTGACCCGGCGCAGGGCGTCTCTCTTATGATCTTAGAAAACAGACCGGCTCAGCCGCCCCAGGCGGGCTTGTAGCGGCTGACGTCCTTGCCGCCGATCTTCATGAGGCGCGCGCCGCGGAAGAACTCGCCTTCGCCGGAGCCATAGCCCGGCAGCTCGTCCTTGTGGCCCAGGCGGCGCATCATGCTCCACTCGGCCTTGCAGGGCACGCGGCTGTAGGTGTCCCAGAGGCTGATGTGCTCGCAGCCGCAGCGGTAGAGCTCCAGCGCCCGCTCGCGGTACTCGTCCGTGGACATATGGCGCGGCATGATCTCGAGGTAGACCGTGACGCCGTACTCCTTCTCCAGGCGCATGAACTCGGCCACGCGCTCCTCCTGGGTGGCAGGGCCGCGCAGCACGCCGCGGGAGTCCTCCATGGGCGGCATGAAGTTGAAGTCCTGGCGGCGGTAGATGATGGTGGCGTCGCTCCGGAGCATATATTCGTGGTAGCGGTCAAGGTCCAGCAGGCGCGGGTTCTCCTTCTGCCAGATGTCGCCCTTCAGCACCTCGCGGACGCGCTGGGGATAGCTGATGATGGCGGTGATGAGGTGCTCGCGGCACCAGGTCTCGAGGTCCACGCCCACGTGACGGCAGTCCCAGATGCTGAACTGGGTCCGGGCATGGATGCCCACGGGCTTTTCGGCGCGGACCTTGTCCATCCGGGCGCGGAGCTTGCGGACGAACTCGGTCATAATCTCACAGCGCAGGGCCGTGACGTTCTCGTCGTCCAGGGGCAGGCAGCGGGGGTCCTCCCCGTAGCGTTCCATGAAGCGGTCCACGAAGGGCTGCTCAAAAAGCACGTAGGGCACGCCGCGGTTGAAGATCATCTCCACGGCGTCGCAGCCCGTGGCAGCCATCTCCTCAAACTGCCGGAGCATGTACTCCTGCACCTCGGGGTAGCAGTAGGACAGGGCGTCGATGGGGTCGCCGTCGCGGTCAATGCAGCGCAGCTCCGGGTGCTCCTCGGCAAAGCGGTTGGCGAAGTACATCTGGTCATAGGGGAACTCGAGGCCCCAGGCGCCCATGCGGACGGAGACGCACATCTTGAGTCCCTGGTCATGGCCGTAGTGCACGAGGTCCGAGAGCATGTCCATGGTGAAGTCGGACAGCAGGTGGGCCTGGATATAGTGGTCGCCGTTGCGGCAGTAGGCAAAGTTCTCCGTGTCGCCGGTGGTGGTGCGGCCGTCAAAGGAGCGGATGTTCTCCATGGACAGCCATTCCACGTCGGAATCCTGGTACTCCTGGACCACGGAACGCCACTCGTCCCGGCTCTGGAGGCCGTAGAGGCCCAGCATACCGTGCATGTCGTTGGTGGCGTAGATGCGCTTCGTGTCCCTGCGGGCCATGTCCGCCCGGTGGGCCGCGACCTCCTCATCGGTCATGGGCACGACCCGGACCCAGGAGAGGATGGCGTTGGCGTTGGTGGTCTTCGTGGGCTTGGAGATGACGAGGGACTGGCCGGTGAGGTCGGCGCAGCGCCAGAAGCTCTCCTCCACGGAGTGGTAGGCGTAGGCGGAGCCGCCGCTGGGGAACACATGGGTAAAGGCCCCGTCGCCGGTCAGCTTGACCTGGAGCATCTGGGGCACGCCCTCGTCGCCGTAGAGGCCCACGCCCAGGAAGACGCGGTACCAGCCCGTGAGGTTCAGGGGCAGGGTGACGTCCGCGGGACGGCCCTCGTTGAAGGACACCAGCATGGTGCCCTTGAGGTCCGCGGTCTCAAAGGGGACGCTGTTCCACTTGTGCAGCTCGCGCACGGCGGAAATGTTGGCCTTCGGCTCGCAGAGGGTGCCGAGGTCGGTGAAGATCTGCTCATTTCGTTCCTGCATGGTGCTGTTTCCTTTCTTTTCTCAGCGCGTGAAGCGGTAGGCCGCAGCGCCGGTCTCGTCGTCGTAGCGCAGCATTTCGAATTGATAGCCGGTCTCGTCGGCAATGGTCTGCATCACGACGGTGGTGGTCAGGGGGTACCATTTGGACATGGTCCGGCCGCCGGCGCGGAGGTAGCGGACGGCGGGGCACGCGCAGACCTCGACCTCGAGCGTGTCGCCGTCGAGCTTCGTCGTCAGCACGTCCTCGGCCTGCTCCTTGCGGTAGGTCTCGTGGATGGACCGCTCCAGGGCGGAAAGGCCCTCGGCCCGCACGGCGGCGATGAGGCGGGCATAGAAGCTCAGGGTGAAGTCCCTGAGGTATTCGCGCACGGCGGCGTCGCCGTAGTTCGTGCCGACGTACTCGACGCCGCGGTTCATGCTCTGGTGGAACTCCCGGTGGAAATAGACGTTGTCCCCGGCGCGTCGGTCCATGATCTCCGTGTTCTCATCCACGACGATCTTGCCCTTGAAGACCTTCGGGTCGTAGACCAGGATGGAGCAGGCGGCCTTGTCCATCTCCGTCCAGTTATAGATGTAGCCGAGACCGAACTTCTCGATGGCCCAGCGGTAGCCGTCGCAGTGGAGGCAGTACCGGGAGTAGGGGCGGCAGCCCGTCTCCTTCTGGAGGTCCAGCAGGCGGCCCTTGGAGGGACAGTGGTGCATGGCCAGCAGGAACCAACCCGCCTTCTCGTTCAGGTACATGGTGAAGTCGGCGGCCTCCTCGTTGAGGGACCAGGTCCAATAGCTGTAGCAGCCGCGGATGCCCTCGGCGGCGATCTTCTGCTCCAGCACGGAGGGCTCCGCCTCCGTCGGCTTGAAGAGATAGTTCCAGTAGCGGTCGACCTCCGCGCTGCCGCGCTTCTCCTCGAGATACTGGAACAGCGCGCTGTAGGCCGGGATGAATTCGGTGCAGGAAATCATATCGGATAACCTCTTTTCACGGTGGACCGCCGCGCCGCATCCTGGGATCGCAGCCTTGGCGGGTCCTGAATTTTTCTTTTTGAAAGCATCGGATTTCCTGTCAGAAACGTCAAAAAAGCCGCAGAAAATCCGCTGTTTCCCGTCGCAATCACCATACCACAGCCGGAAAGAAAAGTCAACTCGCGGTTTTTCCCGCATCCCGCCTTTTGTCCCCAAAGATACCAAAATGTCAGTTGCAATCCCCTCAGATTTGTGATTCAATGGTGTTACGAGCTTTTTCGGTCCGATTCTGTCGAATCGAAAAGTAAAATTATTGCAACTCAAAATCTAAGAACCGGGGCCGTATCGCTCCGGTGCAAGGAGGCCAGAATCATGAAACTCGGCATCATTTCCCGCGGCGGGACGCCCACGCTGGCCGCCGTCTACGACGGCTGCTGGGCCGAGGTCCCCGCGGCGCTGGCCGCGCTCGGGCGGGAGCCGGTCACGGAGCTGCGCACCTTTATCGAGGGGTACGGCGATGAGGTGGTCAGCCTGAACGCGGCCATCGGGGCCCTGACCCGGCGCAGCCCCCGGCCGGACTTCGTCCACCCGCTGGACGGCGGCACGGAATTCCTGCCCCCGCTGCCCGCCTCTCCGAAGCTCTTCACGGCCCGGGGCAACAGCGCCTGCTTTACCCGCGTCGGCAAGAGCGCCATCTGCAGGCAGCCCGTCATGGAGCAGCGCTACAGCTTCAACCTCGTGGGCCACAACAGCGTCTGGACCGTCCGCGACGGCTTCCAGGGCGACGGCTGGAACTACGAGATGGTCTGCGTCATGGGCAAGCCCTGCCACAATGTCAGCACCACCACGGCCTACGACCACGTCTTCGGCTACGTCAATATGCTGGACCACAGCGGTGCTTACGACAACTATCCTTACAGCAAAGGAAACAAGTGGGCCATCCCCGACGAGGAGAAGGTCTTCGCCGACTGGGCCTATGAGGGCTGCTACAACCACAACACCCAGATCCCGACGCCCATCGGCCCCTACATCGTCACGAGGGACGAGGTGCCAGACCCCCATGACCAGATGATTGAGGAGCGCGAGAGCGGCCGCCTGGTCTCCCTCGGCAGCGCCCAGGCCGTCTGCTTCACCTTCGCGGAGATGATCGCCTACGCCAGCGGCTTCCTGACGCTCCAGCCCGGCGACATGATGAGCTCCGCCTCCATCTCCTACGACGGCTACCCCAGCTTCCCGGGCCGCTACCCGGAGGACGCCTACCTCCAGGCCACGGTCTCGAAGCTCGGCACCCTGCGGCTCCGCATCCGCGACGAGAGAAAGGAGCTTTGACCATGAACCGTTCCGACCTGCCCCGCCCCTCCACCACCATGCTGGTGGACCTCAATTCCGAGGCCGCCTACGCCGCCCGCGGTGAGACCGCCCGGAAGGCCCCGCGGCTCCTGCCCGTGCCCTATGAGACCGTTGCGCCGGACCCGGGCCGCCTGCTGCTGGAGCCCTGGCGGAAGAATCTGAGCCTCTACCCCCAGCTCTATTTTATCGTGGACCACGACGTGCCCGTGGGCGATGAGGCGGCGCTCCGCGGCGCAGTCCGCGGCCTGGGCCTCGGCCTCGCCTTCAGCGACGACGGCATCCTCCTGGCCTCTCCGGATCCCTCGCCCCGGGACCGCCATATGTGCTACTGGTACAGCCTCTACAGTGACAGCTCCCAGGTCCTCGCGGACGCGCTGACGCCGGGCCTTGCGGCCCGGGACCTGAGGCTGACCGTCGAGTCCCTCACCCTGGGCCGTCATGTCTTCGACCAGAGTGTCCTGCTCTTCGACCCGGACGAGCTGCTGCGGGAGATGAACTGCTTCGTGGCCTTCGCCGCGGGCGACCTCATCTCCCTGGGCGCGGCGGGCGCGCCCCTGGCCGTTCCGGCGGACCGGCCCTTCGCCCCGGGCGAGACCATCACCGTCTCCTGCGAGGCCCTGGGGACCCTGGCCATCACCGTGGACGACCGGCGGGACCCCGGCCGTATTCTGCCCGGCTGGACGCCCCGCGACTACTACTACCACCCCGGCCGCTGACCCGGCAAGAAAGGACGCACCTATGAAAGCGATCATCCATGCAAAGGCCGTGCTGCCCGGCCGTGTCCTTGAAAATGCCACGATCCTGCTGGACGGCGAGCGCATCGCCGCCGTCGGCCGGGACCTGACCGTCCCCGCCGGGGCCGAGGTCCTCAACGCCGGGGGCCGCTGGGTCGGGCCGGGCTTCGTGGACATCCACCTCCACGGCGGCGGCTACGATTCCTGGCTGAACGACCCCGAGGCCGTGGCTGCCTACCACCTGCGCCACGGGTCCACCACCCTGGTGGCCTACCTCGGCTACGACCTTTCCCCCGCGGACCTGCTGGCCGCCACGAAGCGCATTCAGGCCGCCATCGACGAAGGAAAGCTGCCGAACGTCACGGCCATCGGCTACGAGGGCCCCTACATCAACCCCCACCAGGGCGCGAACTCCGCCGCCGGCGGCCGCTCCGGCCCCGACGAGGCCGAGTACACCGCTCTCTACGAGGCCTGCCACGGCCATGTGGCCCAGTGGATGTACGCCCCGGAGCTGGACCGGGACGGCCGCTTCGGCACGTTCCTGCGGGAGCACGGTGTCGTCGCCGCCGTGGGCCACACCGAGGCCACGCCCGCCCAGGTCCGCCGGGCCGTGGACCTCGGGGCCAGCGTCACGACCCACCTCTTCGACGCCATGGGCTGCGCTTACGGCAACGACAGCGTGGACGTCACCGGCATCATCCAGGATACCGCCGCCGTGGGCTGCCTCATCTGTCCGGAGCTGACCTATGAGATCATCCCGGACAGCCTCGGCGTCCACGTCAAGCCCGGCAACATGTGCCTCGCCTACCGGCTGGCGGGCCCCCGGCGCATCGCCATCATCACCGACAGCACCGTCTGCGCCTATGACCCGGCGGACTACCCCAAGGACCACATCCGCAGCACGCCGGACCTCAACTTCAACGACGCGGCGGAGCTGTCCGGTTCCCGGCTGACCATGGACCAGGCCTTCCGCAACTTCGGCCGCCACACCGGCGCGCCGGTGCCGGAGCTCTTCGAGATGGCCGCGACGACCCCGGCCCGGGCCATCCGCATCGACCATCTGACCGGCTCCCTGGTCCCCGGCAAGTACGCGGACCTCGTGGTCCTGAACGAGGCTCTGGAGGTCGAGACCGTGCTCCTCCGCGGCGAGACCGTGAAGTAAAAAAATCATCCCTGCATTCCGAATGGAATGCAGGGAATTTTTTACGCTTCGTCCGAGAAGACCAGGACCTCCTCGAGGCTGCGCTTGGGGACGTGGAAATTTCCGGCCTCGTCGCGGTAGTACTCCACGGAGCCGGTGAAGGGTGCTTCGCTGCTCTCCACTGCGCCATAGCCGAGGGCCACGGCAAAGAGGGGCCGCTTCGTGAGGCCCAGCGCCGCCTGAAGCTCCTTGGGCCGGGCAATCTGGAGGCAGCAGCTCTCGAGGCCGAGATCCTGCGCGCCGAGCATCAGCGTCGTGGCCGCGGCGCCGGCGTCGAAGGCGCAGCCGCCGCTGCCGAGGCCGTCCAGCAGCAGGACGTAGGCCGGGGGCCGCGCGCCCTCAGGGATCTGAAAATCCTTCAGGTACATAGCCCAGTTCAGGCTGGCAAAGACGGCGGCGCAGTTTTTTTCCTCCGTCACGGCAGCAAAGGCCAGGGGCTGGCGGTTGCCGCCGGAGGCATAGAGCCGCGTGGCGTCCACCAGGGTCCGGAGCGTGCCCGCAGGCACCTTCCGTCCGTCAAAAAGCCGGATGGAGCGCCTCCGGCGGGCGGCAGTCAGAACATCCATGTTATCCCTCCTCCCGGCATCGGGTCACCTGGATGCCCCGGGCCTCCATGCGCTGGAGCTCCGGCTCACTGTCCGGGTTCCAGTTCGTGATGATGCGGTCCACGGCGTCGAGGTCGCAGATGTGCGAGAAGCTCTCGAAGCCGATCTTCGTATCGTCCGCCACCACGATGACCTCGTGGGAGCGCTCGATCATCTTGCGGAACAGCTCCGGCAGCCCGGAGTGGCGCGTGGTCAGGCCGCTGGAGCAGCTGACGCCGCTCACCGAGAGGATGAGCTTCCGGGCCTTGTACTGCTCCAGCTGGCGCACGGCGTCCTTGCCGTAGGTGAAGACGCCGCTCGAATTGAGGTCGCCGCCCAGGAGGATGAGCTGGATCTCCTCGTGGCGGCACAGCTCCAGGCCGATGGGCAGGGAGTTCGTGATGACCTTGAGCTGCTCCTTCTGGAGCAGCCAGCGGGCCGCCAGCAGCGTGGTGCTGCCCGCGTCGAGGATGAGGCTGTCGCCGTCCTCGATGCAGTCACTGACGCCCCTGGCGATAATCTGGAGCGCCGCCATGCGCGTCTGCTGGGCCTTGGAGACGCTGCAGGCCGTCGCACCGCCGAAGGTGCGGATCAGCAGCCCGTCCCGGTCCATCTGGTTGAGGTCCTTCCGGATCGTCACCAGGGAGACCTGGAGCTTCCGGCTCAGTTCCTCGGCGCTCACCGAGGGCTTCTGCCCCAGCTCCGCCAGAATCAGTGCGCTGCGTTCCTGAAACTTCATGCCGTTCCTCTCCTTTCAGCGGCCGGGCCGCGGCAGTTTTTTACTTAATACTGATACATGTCATCCGTCTTGATGGTGGCGGCGGCGCTCTCGCTCATAATGATATGGGTCGGCTTGTCGCGGAGCTGGAGCACCGAGGCGGGGACCTCCTGGGCGGGCTTGCCGAAGATGCAGAGCCGGGACGTCAGCCGCTGCCAGGACACCTCGGACCCGGCGGTGGTGATGCCGTGCATATCCAGCACGGCCTTGGCCTTCAGCGCGTCGCGCGGGCCCATCATCGCGCCCTTGGGTGGCACGCGGGAGATGTCGCCGGAGCAGCCGAAGGCGCCGTGCAGGGAATTCTGGGCGATGGTCAGCGGGTGCAGGCTGGCGACCTTCGCGCCCTGGGCGCAGTATTCCTCCATGGTGGGCTTGAACCAGTCCTCCACGGGATCGATGAAGGCCAGATGGCCGGGCCAGCCGGGGCCGGAGTAGACGATATCCGCCTCGCCGTCGTCCTCCAGCATCCTGGAGTACTTGGGCGTGGTCTCGTTGCTGTGGTAGATGAAGTTCTCCTCCTTGAAGCCCAGGTCCAGGATACCCGAGACCATAAAGCGGTAGAAGGCGTTGCCGAAGCCGGCCTTGTAGCTCAGGGGGGCCACGTTGCCGTCCTCGTCGGCCCATTCGTCCATCATGTAGAACTTGACGTTGCGGCAGTTGACGCCCAGCTCCCGGAGCATGTAGGCCACCTTGCGGTAGGTGGGGCTGGGGTTCGGCATGATCATGACGACCCTTTTGTCATAGCGGTCCGAGTCGATGATGCGGCGGACCATGTCCGTCAGCATGACCATCTCGAACTCATCGTTCCGCAGCACGTCCACGCGGATGTTGGGGTTCGTGGGGTGCTTGCCGTTCAGGGCCAGGATGTCCTCCCGGGTGATGGCCCGGACCCGGTCGATCTCCGCCTGGTCGTGAAAGGGGTAGAAGGCCGCGGGCTTGAAGGTGAAGGTGTCGTCGCCGAAGGGCAGCTTCGGCTCCTCATTTCTCACATACAGCATGATTGTTTCCTCACTTTATATAATAGTAAGTCGGTTATCGGATCTGATCGACGAGACCCAGCAGCTCGTCCACCACATGGCGGCCGAACCTCTCGCCCAGCATGGACGTGTCGGTCTCGTAGCCGCCGGTGACCAGGGACTCGGGCGTGTAGAGGTAGCCGGGCATACAGCCGCCGGTCAGCTCGTTGAAGATGACGGTGCCGAAGCCCGCCATGGCCTTGATGTAGAGGGCATACTCGACGAAGATCTCGCCGGGCATGGCCACAACGCAGGTGCCGCCCAGGCGCACGGCCTGGAGCTCCACGGGGTTTTCATCCTCCAGCAGCTCGATCCTGACGCCGCGGTTCTGCATCCGGACGTAGCCCAGCTGATCCTCGGCGCCCAGGAGCTTGAGGTTGGCGTTCTGCCAGAGATAGTACTCGTCACGGTTCTCGGACTTGCCGTAGCGGGCGTAGAGGTCCTCGTAGACGGTGCGGTCCTCGGCCACGGTCTTCTCCAGCTCCGCCTCGGTGCCGAAGCTGCGCAGCTCCAGGGGGATCTCCTTGGAGGCCTGGCGGATGTCGAGGGTATCGGCCCATTCGGCCTTGCTGAGCACCGTGGCCGCGGCTTTGCCCAGCACCCGGCCAACGCGCTCCGCCTCGTCAAAGCTCTCGCCCTGGCGGTAGTAGCGGCTGGACTGGTTGCCCGATGCGCCCTGGCCGAAGCAGACGACGGCCCCGTTCCAGGTCTCCTCCAGCTGCTTCCGGAGGTAGCAGACGTAGTCCGCCGTGCAGACGGTGCTCCACTCGTGGATAAAGGTGGGGTGCAGCGTATAGTTCACGAAAATGCCGCGGACGGTCTCCTGCGCGTCCCGGACGGCCATGACGCTGACCAGCGGGTCGTGGGGTCCGCCGGGGATGCGGCGGTTGCCGCCGACGCCGGACTCCGCGCCGCACATGGCGGTGCCGGAGGTGAAGGAGGCCGGGAAGGCCGTCCTCTTGGCCTCGGCAATGAGGCAGGCGATGGTCTTCACCAGCTTCTCGACGTACTCCTTCGGCTGCTTCGCGCCGGCCTCGAGGCTCTCAATGTCCAGACGGCCCGAGGCCCAGGGGCCGGAATGGGTGTGGATGCAGCTGATGAGAATATGGCTCCCCGGAATGCCGCTCTCCGCCTCGGCCAGGGCCCGGACCTCGCGCACATGGAGCTTGGAAAAGAAGAGCAGGTCGAGGGTGATGAAGGCCACCTCATTCCCTCCGTCCTCTAAGTAGAGGCACGCCGCCTGCAGCGGATCGTGGACGCCCGTGTTATGGCGCGGATAATGGGGATACCCGCCCAGCTCTTCTCCAAGCCCCGGCGTGATGTCCGCCGAAGCCGTTCCGGCTCTCAACATGATAAAAGTTCCTCCTTTGTTTGTCCTCCCGTCCGGGAGGGGGAACGCCCGGTCAGGGCGTTTCGTCTGCGTATTGAATGGTCACGCCCTTGGCGGCGATGCGCTCGAGCACCGCCAGCTTCTCCGGGTCCCGGGTCCGGTTCGTGACCAGCACGTTGGCCAGGGTGATATCGCCGATGTTGCAGAAGCTCTCGACGCCGATCTTCGTGATGTCCGCCGCGACGATCCGCATCCGCGCCCGGGTCAGGATGCTCTTGAGCGTGTCCGCGCCCTCGACGCGCAGCGTCGTGAGGCCAGCCTCCGGGTCCACGCCGTCCATGGTCACGATGGCCTTGTCGGCCATGTAGAGGCCTGCCTGCTTCACGGCGTCGCGGCCGTGGACAAAGGCGCTTGCCGTGTAGATCTCGCCGCCCAGGATGATGACCTGGTAATCGCTCCGGCTGCAAAAGTCCGTGGCAATGTTCAGCGAGTCCGTCAGGATCTTGAGGTCCGTCCGGGCCGCCGCGTAGGAGAGCGTCAGATGGGGCGTCGTGCCGCTGGTGACGATGAGCGAATCTCCATTCTGGATCAGCTCCGCCGCCGCCCGGGCCACGGCCTGCTTCAGCGGCAGCGTCTCGCCCGCCGCCGGGCCGTCGGGCCGGTGCATCGGACCCTGGTAGGGGATCGCGCCGCCGGTGATGCGCGTGAGCTGCTGCCGCTCCTCCAGGAGCCGAAGGTCCTTGCGGACCGTGACCACCGAGGTCTCCAGCGTCTTGCTCAGCTCCGACACGGAGACAACCCCATAGGTCTCCAGCCGCTGCAATATTTCGTTCAGCCGGGCCTCCTGGCCGTTTGCCGCTGCCATACAGTCCCCTCCTTTTCTCCGGCTCCGGATGTTTCGAATCGAAATGCATTTTGTTTCGAATTTGTTCTCCTTTCCGCCCAATCTGAGCGGGACTCCGGGCCGTATTTTGGTTTATTATGACAGAAAACCGCCCTGTTGTCAACTGTTCCCAGGCGCTCATTCTCTATTTTTCGAACACTTTTTGTGAGAATATGAAATTTTGTCAGTTTCTGAACGCTGGGCGAAACTTTCCATGTTTCCAGAATAGCCCAAATTTTCTTTCCGAAACGAAAATCCGCCGCAGCAGACCGCTCCGGTGCGGCGGAAACGCCGCCGGTTTCGGCTTTTTATGGTTGCGCTGGCGGGAAAAATCAGGTATAATGGGCCGGAGAATTGATTTTTTGAGGTGTTTGCTATGCATTGGTCTGAAAAGCTTGCCCGGGAGATCATCGCGCGCCGTCCGGACAAGGAGGAATACGTCTGCGCCGCGGGCATTTCGCCCTCCGGCTCCATCCACATCGGCAACTTCCGGGACGTCGCCACGAGCTATTTCGTGGTCCTCGCCCTGCGCCGCCTGGGCAAGAAGGCCCGGCTGCTCTTCTCCTGGGACGAGTACGACCGCACCCGGAAGGTCCCGGCCAACGTCGCCAAGGTCACCGAGGGCTTCGAGCAGTACATCGGCTATCCCTACGTGGATGTGCCGAACCCCTTCCCGGAATCCGGCGCGAAGACCTACGCCGAGCATTTTGAGAAGGAATTCATCGCCTCCATGGAGCAGTTCGGCATCGACATGGACTACCGCTACCAGGCGGAGATGAACCGCAGCGGCAAATATAAGGACTACGTCATCCACGCGCTCAAGAAGCGGGGCGAGATTTTCGATATCCTCGACTCCTTCCGCACCCAGGAGGCCCAGCCCGGCGAGCGCGAGGCCTATTACCCCGTGTCCATCTACTGCCCCTGCTGCCATCGGGACACGACGAAGATCACGTCCCTGAGCGAGGACTGCACGAAGGCCGAGTACGAATGCGCCTGCGGCCACAAGGGCAGCTTCGACTTCACCGCCGACTTCAACTGCAAGCTGGCCTGGAAGATCGACTGGCCCATGCGCTGGGCCTACGAGGGCGTGGACTTCGAGCCGGGCGGCAAGGACCACGCCTCCCCCACCGGCTCCTACCAGACGTCCAAGATCATTTCGCAGAAAATTTTCGACTACGAGCCGCCGCTGTTCCAGGGCTATGAGTTCATCGGCATCAAGGGCATGACGGGCAAGATGTCCGGCTCCTCGGGCCTGAACCTGACGCCGGAGACGCTGCTGAAGCTCTACCAGCCCGAGGTCATCCTCTGGCTCTACTCCAAGACGGAGCCGACCCGCGCCTTCGACTTCTGCTTCGACGACGGCATCCTGCGGCAGTACTTCGAGTTCGACAAGATGTACCAGGCCGCGGAGGATGGCACCGCCGATGAGCTGACGAGGACCATCATGGCCAACTGCCGCGTCCGGGACCGGAAGCTCCATCTCGTGCCCATGGGCCTGCTGGTGCAGCTCGGCTCCGTGGTGGACTTCAACGTCCCCATGCTGGAGACCGTCTTTGGGAAGATCGGTACGCCCTACAAGGCCGCCGACTTCATGGACCGGCTGGACCGGGCCAAATACTGGCTGGAGCATTGCGCCCCGGACCAGGTCAACCGCCTGCGCACCACCCGGAACTGGGACGTCTTCGAGACGCTCAGCGCCGAGGAGCGCGAGGAGGTCCGCCTGCTGCACGAGTACCTGTCGAAGGACGGCTACACGCTGGACGAGCTGAACACGAGCCTCTACGCCATTCCCGCCAGGGTCTGGGGGCTGGAGCCCGGCACCAAGGAGCTGAAGGCCAAGCAGGGCGCGTTCTTCAAGAACGTCTACCAGCTGCTCATCGACAAGCAAAAGGGGCCGCGCCTCTACCTCTTCCTCTACGCCATTGAGAAGGCGCGCTACCTCGGCCTCCTGGACTTCTCCTACCCGAAGACGGAGGAGGAGACCGCCGCCGAGGCCGCGGCCGCCGCGCCGGAGGCCCCGGTCGAGGAGGAGAAGGTCTACGGTGAGCCGGACCCCGTGGCCCCGGTCAAGCCGGAGATCGACATCGACCACTTCAGCACCATGGACCTGCGCGTCTGCAAGATCCTCAAGGCCCAGGAGATCCGCAAGTCTCACAGCTGCCTCAAGCTGACGCTGGACGACGGTCTGGAGGGCCGCGTCATCGTCTCCTCCATCAAGCAGGACTACAAGCCCGAGGATCTGGTGGGCAAAAAGATCATCGTCATCGCCAACCTCAAGCCCCACCGCATCACCGGCGTCACCTCCCAGGGTATGCTTCTGGCGGGCACAAACGCCGCCTGCGGCTGCAAGCTCATCTTCGTGGACGATTCCGTCCCCTGCGGCACCTGCATCAAGTAATTTCCGATCATTTCAGAAGGAGGAACCCCTATGAACGAACGTTGGTCTCTGGACGTTCTCTACACCGGCTTCGACACGCCGGAATTCCGGCAGGATTTTGCGAAGCTGGAGGCCCTGACAAAGGAATTCCCCGCCTGGACTGCGACCCTCGGCCAGGCGGACGCCGCCGCCACGGTCCGCGCCTACCTCGACCATCAGGAGCAGCTGACTGCCTGCGGGAACCGCATGGGCGTCTACTGCTCCCTGCGCCAGTCCGCCGACACCGGCGACAACGAGGCCCGCTCCTGGATGGGCCGCATCATGGCGCTGAACAGCGAGCTGGCCGCCGCCGACGCCGCGGCGCGGCAGTACATCGCCGCCCTGCCGGAGCTGCCGGAGCTGATGCAGCCGGGTCATGGCTTTGACGAGTACCGCTACCTGCTGGAGCAGCTGCGCCGCAACGCCAGCCACCTGCTGGCCCCCGGCGAGGAGGCCGTCCTGGCCCGCATGAGCCTCTCCGGCGCCAGCGCCTGGTCCCAGCTCCAGGAGACGCTGACCTCCACCGTCGAGGTGCCCTACCGCGGCGGCACCGAGACCCTCTCCTCCATCCGCAACCTGGCCTACAACGCCGATGCCGCCGTCCGCAGGGAGGCCTACGACGCCGAGCTGGCCGCCTATGACAAGATCAAGGACGGCGTCGCCTTCTCTCTGAACTCCATCAAGCTGGAGACCATCACCGAGTGCAAGCTCCGCGGCTTCTCCTCGGCCCTGGACCGCAGCCTGAACCAGTCCCATATGAAGCAGGAATCCCTGGACGCCCTGCTGGAGGCCATCCGCGAGGGCCTGCCCATCTTCTGGCGCTATCTGCGGCTCAAGGGCAAGGCCCTTGGCCATGAGAACGGCCTGCCCTGGTGGGACCTCTTCGCCCCCATGGGCGGCAGCGGCAAGACCTACACCGTCGAGGAGGCCCGGGACTACCTGCTGCGCATCTTCGGTGGCTTCGACGGCGAGCTGCGGGACATGATGGCCCGCGCCTTCGACGAGAGCTGGATCGACTTCTACCCCCGGGCGGGCAAGGTCGGCGGCGCATTCTGCTGCGAGGTCTACTGCGCAAAGCAGAGCCGCGTGCTCACGAACTTCGGCGGCGAATTCGGCGACATCGTCACCCTCGCCCACGAGCTGGGCCACGCCTTCCACAACGTCATGCTCTTCTCCCACAGCGAGCTGAACCTCGATCTGCCCATGCCGCTGGCCGAGACCGCCTCCACCTTCAACGAGAACGTCCTCGTCTCCGAGGCCATCGCCGCCAGCACGGACCCCCAGGAAAAGCTTGCCCTCATCGAGAGCCAGCTCATGGACGCCTGCCAGGTCATCTGCGACATCTACAGCCGCTTCCTCTTTGAGAAGTCCGTCTTCGACCGGCGAGAGAACGAATTCCTCTCCCCGGACGCCCTTTGTGACGCCATGCTCAGCGCCCAGAAGACGGCCTACGGCGACGGCCTCGACCAGAGCGCCCTGCACCCCTATATGTGGGCCTGCAAGAGCCACTACTACTCCGGCGGCCTCTCCTACTACAACTTCCCCTACGCCTTCGGCGGCCTCTTCGCCCGCAGCCTCTACGCCATGTACCGCGAGCAGGGCAAGTCCTTCGTGCCGAAGTACAAGGAGATGCTCCGCGCCACCACGGTCATGGACGCCGAGGACGCCGCCGCCATCGTCGGCGCGGACCTGACGGACAAGAGCTTCTGGCTCCGCGGCCTCAAGTCCTACGAGGAAGAGATCGACGAATTCGCCGCACTGCTCGGGCAGTAAGCCGGCCACGATTCAAGAAAGAAGGAATTCCGCATGAAACCCTATGCGTCTATGAACGCAGAAGAACGCCGGGCGGAGCGCGCCGCCGTCCAGGCCCGGTATGACGCCTGCAAGGCCCGGGGGCTCTCCCTCAACATGGCCCGGGGCAAGCCGGGCCGGGAGCAGCTCGACCTGGTCTCCGACATTCTGACGGTCCTCACGGACCCCGCCGACTGCATCTGCGGCGGCATCGATGCCCGCAACTACGGCGAGCTCTGCGGCCTCCCTGAGGCCCGGGCGCTCTACGCCGAGATCCTGGGCTGCAAGCCCACGGAGATCTTTGCCGGCGGCAACGCCTCGCTGGCGCTCATGTTCGGACTCATCTCCAAGGCCTGGACCTTCGGCCTCAAGGATTCGGCCCGCCCCTGGTGCAAAGAGGAGAAGGTCCGCTTCCTCTGCCCCGCCCCGGGCTATGACCGCCACTTCCGCGTAACCGAGACCTTCGGCATCGAGCTCGTCACCGTGCCCATGACACCCGCCGGCCCCGACATGGACCTGGTGGAGCGGCTGGTCAAGGACGAGACCGTCCGCGGTATGTGGTGCGTGCCGAAGTACTCGAACCCCGACGGCATCATCTACTCCGACGAAACCGTCCGCCGCATCGCGCACATGGACCCCGCAGCCAAGGACTTCGCCCTGATGTGGGACAACGCCTACTGCATCCACGAGTTCGAGGGCGGCTTTGTACCTTTCCCGGATATGCTGGCCCTCTGCCGCGAGGCCGGGCGGCCGGACATGGTCTACGAGTTCGCCTCCACCTCCAAGATCACCTTCCCCGGCGCGGGCATGTCCGTCATGGCCACGTCCGAGGCGAACCTCGCCTACCTCACGAAGTTCCTCGGCGCCGAGACCATCGGCTTCGACAAGATCAACCAGCTGCGCCACGTCCGCTACCTCAAGGACAAGGCCCATACGCTGGAGCTGATGCAGCGCCACGCCGCCATCCTGCGCCCGAAGTTCCATATGGTTCTGGACACCCTGGACCGGGAGATCGCGCCCCTGGACATCGCGTCCTGGCAGCGCCCGAAGGGCGGCTACTTCGTCTCCGTCAACGCCATGCCCGGCACGGCGAAGCGGACGCTCCGGCTCTGCAAGGAGGCGGGCGTCGTCATGACCGCCGCCGGGGCCACGTTCCCCTACGGCATCGACCCCCAGGACAGCAACATCCGCGTGGCTCCGTCGCTGCCCCCCGTGGAGGAGCTGCGGCAGGCTATGGAGATCTTCTGCCTCTCCCTGCGCCTCGCGGCGCTCGAACGGCTCGACGCCGAATAAGACGCACGATGCCCGCCCGTCCGGAGGCCGGACGGGCGGGTCTTTGCAGAAAACGGACCGCATCCGGTGGGATGCGGTCCGTGTTTTTTATTTGGGGTCCTGGTGGACGTCGAGCTGAGGGAAGGGCATGGTGACGCCCTCCTCGGCGAAGGCGGCGCGGATGCGCTCCAGCACCGCGTAGCAGACGTCCCAGTAATCCGCCACCGGGGCCCAGGCCCGGAGCACATATTGGATGGCGCTGTCCTGGTAGGCATTGAGGCGCGCCTCCGGCGCAGGGTCCGTGAGGACGCCCGGCACCTCGGCGGCACGCAGCAGCGCCGCCTTCACCCGGGCCGGGTCATCGCCGTAAGAGGCGGAGACGAACAGCTCCATGCGCCGCGTCCCGGCGGCGGTGTAGTTCGTCACCGTGGCCGCGGAGACCTGGCTGTTGGGCACGTGGACATCCTGGTTGTTGGGCGTCCGGAGGTCCGTGTAGGTGAGGCCGATGCGCTGCACCGTGCCCGCAGTGCCGCCGAGGTCCACATAGTCGCCCACCCGGAAGGGATGCGCCGTCAGGATCACGAGGCCGCCGATGACATTGGAGAGCGTTCCCTGCACCGCCAGGGATACGGCCAGGGACAGCACGCTCAGCACCGCCACGAGCACGGACACATCGATGCCCAGGGTCCCGGCGGCCATGAGCATCGCCAGCACCGTGAGCAGCGTCCGCAGCACGGTGCGCAGCAGCGGATGGATCGTCGGGTCGATCTTCGAGCGGCGAATCGCCTTGTCAAAGAGGGCGGTCAGCACACGGATGAGCACCAGAGAGACGGCGAGGATCAGCAGTGCGGGCAGAGCCTTCTGCCAGGTCAGCTGCTGGAGAAAGCGGGAGAAGGTGCTGGCCTGCTGCTCCACATCCGCCGCAGCAGCCGTCAGATACAGCATAGGCATCCCCCTCTCAGGTGGCCGCCGGGGCCGGCGGGGCGGCCTGCTCGCGGCTCTTGCGGATCAGGCGGCGCGTCAGGATGACGACGCAGAGGAAGTGGACCGCCGCCGTGGCCAGCCAGGAGACGGGGTAGGAGAAGTAGAGCACGTCCAGGGTGTGCTCCCACTGGAAGATGGTGTAGATCCAGATGACGCGCAGGACGCAGCCGCCGACGGTGCTGACGATCATGGGCAGCCAGGCGTAACCGAGGCCGCGGACGATGCCGCAGCCCACCTCCATGAGGCCGCAGAGGAAGTAGGGCACGCAGACCCACTTGAGCCGGACCATGCCGATCTCGATGACGTCGGCCTCCGGCGAGAAGATGCGCAGCAGCTCCCGGCCAAAGACATAGAATGTCGTGCCGATGGCCACGCCCACGAGGGTGACGAGCAGATAGCAGCTCACGGCGATGTGGCGGATGCGCTCGGGCTTGCCCGCGCCGACGTTCTGGCTCACGAAGGAGACCGCCGCCTGGTAGAAGGAGTTCTGGGCCACGTAGACCAGGGCGTCGAGGTTGCTGGCGGCGGAGTTGCCCGCCATGACCGTGGAGCCGAAGCCGTTGAGGCCGGACTGGATGAGCACGTTGGACACGGAGAAGATGGTGCTCTGAAGGCCCGCAGGAACGCCGATGCGGATCATCTCCACCAGCTCCTCCCGATAAAGGTGCAGCTTGCGGAGGTCGAGCTTGCAGATGCCGTCCTGCTTGATGAGGCAGCGCACCACCAGCGTCGCCGCCAGGTACTGGGACAGAGCCGAGGCGATGGCGACGCCCGCCACGTCCAGCAGAAAGACCTTGACGAAAATCAGGTTGCAGATGACGTTGAGGATGCCCGCGCCGGTGAGGAAGTAGAGCGGGTTCTTCGTATCGCCCACGGCGCGGAGGATGGCCGCGCCGAAGTTGTAGACCACCGTGGCCGGGATGCCGATGAAGTAGATGCGCAGATAGAGGGAGGCCAGGGGCAGCACGTCGTCGGGCACGCTGATGAGGTGCAGCAGCCGCGGCGCGGTCACCGCGCCGAAGACGCCGGTGATGAGGCCGAGGATCAGCGACAGCAGTATGGCCGTGTGGACCGAGCGGAAGACGCGGTCCCGGTGCTGCCGCCCCACGGCCCTCGCCACCATGACGTTCGTGCCGATGGAGATGCCGAGAAACAGGTTGACGATCAGGTTGATGACCGCGCCGTTGGAGCCGACCGCCGCCAGCGACACGCTGCCGCAGTTCTGGCCGATGACCATAACGTCCGCGGCGTTAAAGAGGAGCTGGAGCATTCCGGAGAGCATGACCGGAATGGAAAAGCGCAGGATCTTCCCCGCCACGGGGCCTGTACACATATCGATCTCGTTGCTTCGTCTTGCCATAGCACCCTTCCTTTGCATACACTGTGCATACCATCCGTTGACAAGGGCAGACGCGCGTTTCAGCGGCCCAAATCGTCGCTGGACGGCGTCATCGTCGTCGGTGGGCGACAGCCCACCTTCCTCCTCTTCCTTGCCAGCGGCGATTTTTGCTCGCTGAAACGTCCTGCGGAGTTTTCCGGGAGCAGATTTGGCGGCTGGCAAGGCAAACGAGGCGGCTGGGCTGACGCCCAGCAACGAGGAATCACGCAGCCAGCTGCCGAAGATGCCCCGGAAAACCGCGTTTGCCCTTGTCAACGGATGGTAGGAAAAAAGAGGACGCCGTCGCGGCGTCATTTTTTCCAGTCTCTGCGAAAAAATCCGCAAGCTACCATCTATTTTCCGGAAACCGGGACGGTTTCCGGCTTTGAGTATTATACGAGAGACCGGCGGCGCAGGCAATGGCAATTTTCCACAAGGTTTTTCGGTCTGATTCAGGAATTTCGCATAACCTGCCCCGCGGAACCCTCCCTCAGGAGGGAAGGTCCTCGACGCTGCGGATGCCGTCGTCCTGCTCCTCCGCCAGCTCGTCGCCGGTGTGGGAGGAGACGTAGTCGAGAAAGCTCTGGACGATGGCGCGGTCCCGGTCGCCCTCCAGGGGGTAGAGCGCCGTGATGTTCTGCGGGTCGAAGCGGGCGGCCATAAGGCGCACCTCCTTGCCCGCCGGGTCGTCGGGCGTGTAGAGCATATAGTTCGCGCCGGTCTCGTCGGAGCAGAAGGTGAACAGCACGGTGCACGTCGTCTTCTGTCCGTCCAGCTCCATTTCAAATGTGATCTCCTGGTCCATGGGGCACCTCCTCGTGTTTGCTCCAGTGTAACACAGGGGCGCGCAGGCTGTCAACGGCCTGACGGTGGTTTTCGCCGCGGAAAAGATTGACGGGAAGCGGTTTCCCTCGTATAATAGATTTAAGTATCATAAGGAGGTTATCCCCATGACCTGTAAGATCTGCGGCAAGCAGCTCCCCGCGGGGAGCACCGTCTGCAAATATTGCGGCGCGCGCGTGCGGAGCGGTGACGGAAGCCGTCCTGACGGCCACCGGTATTCCAAAAAAGGACTGGCGCGCAAGCGCACCATCAACCTCATCATCTCCGTTCTGGCGCTGATCGTCATCGCCGCCGTCATCGTCGGCATCGTCTGGTCCGCCAAGAAGATCGCCGCCAAGCCCGCGGAGACGGACCCCGGGACCTCGAACACCGCGTCCGAAACGCCGGAGAACACCGGCGATACCGCCTCAGGCACCCAGGAGCCGCCGGTCATCCAGGACGAGCAGCCCCAGCCTTCCCTGGACGACGCGCAGGAGCAGCAGCCCGCCGAGGAGACCCCCGAGGAGACCCCCGAGGACACCGCCCCGGAGACCCCCGCGGAGGAGACCCCTGCCGAGGAGCCTGCCCAGCAGCCGGAGACCCCCGAGGCGCCTCAGCCCGCCACGGACGGCTACACCATCGCCCTGAACCGCACGGAGACCACTGCCTCCCTGAACCACTACCGTGAGCTGCGCTACAGCATCTCCCAGGAGCTGCCCGCAGGCGTCAGCGTCGCCTCCACCAGCTGGACCTCCAGCAATGAGGCCGTAGTGCGGGCCGAGGAGGGCCGGGCCTGGGGCGTGAGCCTCGGCGAGGCCACCGTCACCGTCACCGTCAACCTCTCCAACGGCCACAGCATGTCCGCCGACTGCCTTGTCCACGTGGTGGAGAAGCAGGTCGTGACCTACTCGGATTACGTGCTGCCCGAGAGCAATACCCGGGTCTACAGCCAGAGCGAGCTGGCGGGCCTCAGCCTAAGTGAGCTGTTCATCGCCCGGAACGAGATCTACGCCCGCCATGGCCGCCAGTTCACGGACAAGACGCTCCAGGACTACTTCTCCGGCAAGAGCTGGTACAGCGGCACCATCGCCCCGTCGGACTTCGACGCCTCGGTGCTCAACAGCTGCGAGCGCCAGAACGTGGACGCCATCCTCGCCGCCGAGGCCGCCCGCTCCTGAGAAGCCCCTAAAACCCGCGGGAATGTGCAGATGTACACCATCCGTTGACAAGGGCAAACGCGATTTTCCGGGAACAAAATCGCCGCTGGCAAGGAAGAGGAGGAAGGTGGGCTGTTGCCCACCGACGGCGATGACGCCGTCCAGCGGTGATTTGGGCCGCTGAAACGCGTGTCTGCCCTTGTCCACGGATGGTATTCCCGCTTGTATTCGGAGGTCCTACATGCAGTACAGCAGCGAAGCCCGGCACCGCCGCATGACCGAGACGCCGATGCCGAAGCTCATCGGCTCCCTGGCCCTGCCCACGGTGGCCAGCCAGCTCGTGTCCGTCATCTATAATACGGCGGACACCTACTTCGTCTCCCAGATCGGCACCAGCGCCGCGGCCGCCGTCGGCGTGGTCTTCGCACTCATGTCCATCATCCAGGCCCTGGGCTTCGGCATCGGCATGGGCGCCAGCAGCCTGATCAGCCGCTGCCTCGGCGCGAAGCAGGACGAGGAGGCCCACCGCTACGGCAGCAGCGCCCTCGCCGCCGCCGTTCTCGTCGGTTTTCTGCTGCTCTTCGGCGGTCTGCTGACGCTGCGGCCCCTGATGCGGCTCCTCGGCTCCACGGACACCATTCTCCCCTACGCCGAGGCCTACGCCCGCTACATCCTCCTCGGCGCGCCCGTCATGTGCGCCTCCTGTGTGCTGAACAACGTCCTGCGCTCCGAGGGCGACGCCGTGCTGTCCATGGCTGGCCTCTGCACCGGCGGGCTCCTGAACCTCGTGCTCGACCCGCTGTTCATCTTCCGCCTGAACATGGGCATCGGCGGTGCGGCCCTGGCCACCATCCTGAGTCAGCTCGTCAGCTTCTGCGTCCTGCTCACGCCGTTCCTCCGGGGCAGGAGCATCGTTCGGCTGCGCCTCCGTTCGGTCAGCCTGAAGGCGCGGACCTATCTGCGCATCATCCAGGTGGGCTTCCCCACCATCTGCCGCCAGGGCATGGCCTCCCTGGCCTCGGCGCTCATGAACAATCAGTCCGCCCTCTTCGGCGACGCCGCCGTGGCCGCCATGACCATCTCCTACAAAATTTACCTCTGGGTCCGCAACATCGTCATCGGCATCGGCCAGGGCTTCCAGCCCGTGGCGGGCTACAACTTCGGCGCGGGCGACCGCCGCCGGGTCCGGGAGGCCTTCCGGGTCGCCACGGTCCTCGGCACCGTGGTCTGCACCCTGGCGGCCCTCGTGCTGGCCTTCTTTGCGGAGCCGGTGCTCCTCTGGTTCCGGGACGACGCCGACGTGGTGCGCATCGGCGCAGCAGCGCTGCGCTATGGCTGCTTCGTCATGCCCTTCATGGCCTACTCCACGTATGTCAATCAGCTCTACCAGTGCCTCGGCTTCAGCCGGGAGGCAACGCTGCTGGCCAGCTGCCGCCAGGGCATCTTCTATCTTCCCCTGATCCTGCTGCTGCCCGCACTGCTCGGCATCACCGGCGTGGAGATGACCCAGGCAGGGGCCGACCTCCTCACCTTCCTCGTCTCCATCCCCTTCCAGATCCAGTTCTACAAAAAAATAGTCCCGCTGGACAAATAAGCAACGGCAGGTACCGACGAGCGGTGCCTGCCGTTTTCTTTTATTCCGCCGTGCTGACGATACCGTAATAGGCCCGGGCCGTCAGCAGATAGACGACAATGTAGAGCGCCGCGAAGCAGCCGAAGGCGGCGAGGGTGCAGCGGGCGAAGAGCGCCGTGTCCGTCATGGAGAAGACCTTGAGGATCTTTTCGATCATCGGGAAGGCGCAGGCGACATGAACCGCCGCCGTGGCCAGGGGCAGGAAGAAGACGGTCAGCACCTGGCTGCGCACAGTCTTCCGGATCTCCGCCCGGGTCAGGCCCACCTTCTGCATGATGTCATAGCGCGCCCGGTCGTCGTAGCCCTCGGAAATCTGCTTATAGTAGATGATGAGCACCGTGGCCAGGGCAAAGATGAGGCCGAGGAAAATGCCGAGGAACAGGAACGCGCCGTAGGCCGCATAGAGGCTGTCGCGCATCTCCGTGTTGTTCTGGAGCATCCGGTAGCCGCTCTCCGGCTCCCGGACTGCCTCATGGATGACCTTCAGGGCGTCAGCGCGGTCAAGCGTCTCGCTCTCCACGTTGAAGCGGATGGTGGTCTGGATGAGTTGGCCGCTGTTGTAGTAGGCCGCGCTCGTCGCCGCCGCAATCCGCTCCAACGTCTCCCGGCTGTCCACCACCAGGTAGAGGAGCGGCAGGTCGAAGCGGCTCCGCTCGCCCGCAGAGAGGTCCTCCTTCACCTGGGTCAGCCGATAAGTCCTGCCCAGCAGCGTCACCGTGCCGCCCAGGTCCTTCTCCGTGGAGCTCCAGAGCAGCTCGTCTGCACCGAGATTCAGGGGCTTTCCCGTGAGCTGGGTGTAGCCCTCCGCCGTGTAGATACGGAGCATTACGGCCCGAGGATCCGGTGTACCCTCATAATAAGAGGGGTTCAGGCCGTCCGCCTGCTTCTCAAAGCGCAGCTCCCCGTTCTCGAGAAGGGACGGGGTGTCCAGTTCTTCGATACACGTCCAGTCCGTGAGGGTGATGCCGTTTTTTTCCGCGGCCTCCCGGGCCAGGCGCTCAATGAGCGCCGCCTCGCGGTCCCGCTCCTCCCGGCTGCCGCCGGTCATGGCGGAGAAGTCGGAGCCGTAGTTCCGCTCCGCCACCTGGTGCATCCCGAGATAGAGGCAGACCGTGGTGGACACCGTCACCAGCACCATGGTCGAAAGGATGCAGATGCTGGCAAGGCCCGCAGCGTTGCGCTTCATGCGATAGAGCATACCGGAGACGGTGGTGAAGTGGCTCGTCCTGTAATAGTACCGCTTGTTCCGGCGCAGGGCCTTGAGGAGCACGATGCTGAAGGCCGTGAAGCAGAGATAGGTGCCCGCGATGACCAGCAGCACCGCCACAAAGAACCAGGTCGCCGCACCGATGACGGAGTCCACGTTGAGGGCAAGGCCGTAGCCCGCACCGAGGCAGAGGACGCCAAGCACCGCCGCCAGCCAGCGCGTCTTCGGCTCCCGCTCGCCCTCGTTCGTGCCGCGGAGCAGCTCCACGGGCTTGGCGCGGTAGACCGCGCCCACGGTGTTCAGGGCGATGAGCAGGAAGAAGACGCCGTAGAGCGCCGCCGTCAGGCCGATGGCCCGGAAATCGACGCCGAAGGAGAAGTCCGCGTGGAGGCCGATGAGCCGCAGCAGCAGGAGCTGCATGAGCTTCGAGAAGAGGACACCGCAGAGGATGCCCGCTCCGATGGCGGCCAGGGCCATAAACAGCGTCTCCCAGAGGAGCAGCCGCACGATGTGGCGCTTCTCCATGCCCAGGACATTGTAGAGGCCGAACTCCCGCCGCCGCTGCTTCATGAGCAGGCTGCTGGTGTAGAACAGCAGCAAAAGGGAGAAGACGCCGATGACCACGCAGCCAAGGGTCATCATGACACAGACGTCGTAGCCATAATCCATGCGCAGGATGGCCGGATCCCAATGGAGTGCCAGCAGGATGTAGAACATCATGACGGCACAGGCCGCAGCCAGCAGAAAGGGCAGGTTGAGCTTTCGATGCTTGCGGAGATTCGAGAGGGCAAGCCGGGGATAGAGATTCTTACGCACCGCGCTCACCGCCCGTCGCCAGCATCGTCAGCGTGTCCGAAATTTTCTGGTAGAGCTGCTCGTCGGTGCAGCTGCCGCGGTAGATCTGGTGGAAGACCTCGCCGTCCTTGATGAAGAGGACCCGGCCTGCGTGGCTCGCTGCCTTGACCGAGTGGGTCACCATCAGCAGCGTCTGGCCCCGGCCGTTGATCTCCGAGAAGAGCTTCAAAAGCTCATCCGTAGCCTTGGAGTCCAGCGCGCCCGTCGGCTCGTCGGCCAGGACGATCTCCGGCTGGGTGATGAGGGCGCGGGCCACGGCGGCGCGCTGCTTCTGTCCGCCGGAGACCTCGTAGGGGAACTTGTCCAGCAGGTCCGTGATGCGGAGCTGCCGCGCGATGGGCGCCAGGCGGCCCGCCATCTCCTCATAGGGCTTCCCCGCCAGCACCAGGGGCAGAAAGATGTTGTCCTGGAGGGAAAAGGTGTCCAGAAGGTTGAACTCCTGGAACACGAAGCCCAGGTGGTCGCGCCGGAAGGCGGCGATCTCCCGGTCCCGGATGGAGGCGAGACTCTGGCCCGCCAGGACCACGTCGCCCTCGGTGGGCTTGTCCAGCGCGGCCATGATGTTCAGCAGCGTCGTCTTGCCGGAGCCGCTCTCGCCCATGATGGCGACGTACTCGCCCTCCTCCACGGAGAAGGTGACGTCCCGCAGCGCCTGGACCTGCATCCCGCCGAAGCGGGTCGTATAAATTTTTTTCACATGATTAACTGTCAGAATTGGCATGACGGTGTTCCTCCCGTTTCAGATGCTCCTATTCTAGCAGGTTTTCCGCCGCCGTGCCCGCTTTTTTCCTTACAATTTCGGCCCCGTACCTTACGCTTTTGTAAGATACGGGGCCGAACGCCCGCTCAGCCGCGGCGGACATTGCGGGAAATGCCCTCCAGAGCCCTGCCCGCCTCCAGCGTCATGCCCGGCGCGTGAAGCACATCGCCGAGGGACAGCATCCCCACTAAGCGGCCCCGGCTCGTGACGGGCAGGCGGCGCACCTGGGCCTCCTCCATGCGCCGCACCGCCAGGGCCACCGGGTCCTCGGGCGCGGCGGTGACAAGGCGGCGGCTCATGATCTCGCGCACGAGCTGCTGGCCCGCATCCTCGTCGGCGGCCACGCTGCGCAGGACGATGTCCCGGTCCGTGACGACGCCCCGGAGCCGCCCGTCCGCCGTGCAGACCGGCAGGCAGCCCACGTTGTTCCGGCTCAGCGCCCGGGCCGCCACGGAGACCGGCTCCTCCGGTCCCACTGTGGCCACCTGCTGCGCCATCAAGTCTTTTACCAGCATATTCGGTCCCTCCTGAAGAAAACTCCCGCCCGGCGCAGCTGCACCGGGCGGGTCTCAACTACATATGGAGTATGGCCGGGTTTTCCGGGACTTAACCCTTCAGGTAGGCGTCGATGGCAGCTGCGCCCTTCTTGCCGGCGCCCATGGCCAGAATGACGGTGGCTGCGCCGGTGACGGCATCGCCGCCGGCGAAGACGCCCTCGCGGGTGGTCATCTCATTCTCATTGACGATGAGGCCGCCCTTGCGGTTCGTCTCAAGGCCCGGCGTGGTGGAGCGGATCAGCGGGTTGGGGCTGGTGCCCAGCGCCATGATGACGGTATCGACGTCCAGCACGAACTCGGAGCCGGGCACCGCGATGGGACGGCGGCGGCCGGAGGCGTCCGGCTCACCCAGCTCCATGCGGATGCACTCGATGCCGCAGACACGGCCGTTCTCGTCGCCCAGGATCTTGGTGGGGTTGCAGAGCGTCTTGAACTCGATGCCCTCCTCCTTGGCGTGGTGGACTTCCTCGGCGCGGGCGGGCATTTCCGCCTCGCCGCGGCGATAGACGATGTAGACGTGGTCCGCGCCGAGACGCAGGGCGCAGCGGGCGGAGTCCATCGCCACGTTGCCGCCGCCGACGACGGCGACCGCCTTGGACTGGATGATGGGCGTGTCGCTCTCCTCGAGATACGCCTTCATCAGATTGGTACGGGTCAGGTACTCGTTGGCGGAGAACACGCCCTTGAGCGCCTCGCCCTCGATGTGCATGAACATGGGCAGGCCTGCGCCGGAGCCGACAAAGACGGCCTTATAGCCCATCTCGAACAGCTCGTCGATGGTCAGGACCTTGCCGATGACCATGTTGGTCATGACCTCGACGCCCTTTGCCTTGAGCTTCTCGACCTCGTTGGCGACGATCGCCTTCGGGAGACGGAACTCGGGGATGCCGTAGACCAGCACGCCGCCGGCGGTGTGCAGGGCTTCGAACACGGTGACGGCGTAGCCCTTCTCCGCCAGATCGCTGGCGCAGGTCAGACCGGCAGGACCGGAGCCGACGACGGCGACCTTGACGCCGTTGCCCTCCTTCTTCTCGGGCATCTTGTTGACGTTCTTCAGATACCAGTCCGCCACGAAGCGCTCCAGACGGCCGATGGCGACCGGCTCGCCCTTGACGCCGCGGGTGCATTTGCTCTCGCACTGGCTCTCCTGCGGGCAGACACGGCCAGACAGGGCGGGCAGCGCGTTGGTGGACGTAATGATCTCATAGGCAGCCAGGAACTCGCCCTCGGCGACCTTTGCGATAAACTCAGGAATACGGACATTGACCGGGCACCCCTCGACGCAGGGCTGCTTTTTACATCCCAGGCAGCGCTTGGCCTCGTTCACGGCCATTTCTTCGGTGTAGCCCTCGGCGACCTCCAGGAAGTTATGCGCGCGGACTGCGGGGTCCTGCTCCGGCATGGGGCACTTCTTCGGGTCCATATTTGCTTTAGCCATTGTTGTCTCCCCCTTACTTCATCAGCTCGTCTGCCATCTTCTGCATCCGGCAGATATGCGTCGTCTTGACCTCGGCCTCAGATCGGAAG
>CALICR010000181.1 GCA_938049125.1 uncultured Clostridia bacterium | reverse complement strand
CGGAGCCAAAAATCCCACACCCCATAGGGGTGTGGGATTTTTGGCGGAGAGGAAGGGATTCGAACCCTTGATACGCTATTAACGTATACACGATTTCCAATCGTGCGCCTTAGGCCAGCTCAGCCACCTCTCCAGGTGGGCTGCCTGACTGTCCATCACACAAGCAGCTCAGATATCATACAAAATTCCCGGCGGTTTGTCAAGAGGTCCGCCGCATTTTCCCTTAAATTTTCCGCGCGAGCTTCTCGGAATACTCCGCCCGGAAGGCGTCAAAGCGGTCCTCATCCAGGGCCTCGCGGATGCGGCGCATCAGCTCGTTGTAGAAATAGAGGTTGTGCATGACCGCCAGGCGCATGGCCAGCATCTCCTCGGCCTTGAAGAGGTGGCGCAGATAGGCCTTGGAGTAGCGGCGGCAGACAGGACACTGGCAGGTAGGGTCGATGGGGCTTTCGTCCCGCTCGTACTTGGCATTCTTGATGTTGATGGCGCCCTCCCAGGTGAAGAGCCGCCCGTGTCGGGCGTTGCGGGCCGGCATGACGCAGTCAAAGAAGTCCACACCCCGGGCCACGCCCTCGATGATATTGGACGGCGTGCCGACGCCCATGAGGTAGCGCGGCCGGTCCTTGGGCATATAGGGCTCCACGGCCTCGATGATCTCGTACATGGTCTCGGTGCTCTCGCCCACGGCGAGGCCGCCGATGGCGTAGCCCGGCAGGTCCAGCTCCGCGATTTTCTGCATATGCCAGACGCGGACCGTCTTATGGTCGCCGCCCTGGTTGATGCCCCAGAGCATCTGCTGGGGGTTCACCGTGTCGGCCATGGCGTTCAGCCGGGCATTCTCGGCCTTGCAGCGCACGAGCCAGCGGTAGGTCCGCTCCGCCGACGCCTTGACGTAGGAATAGGGCGCGGGGTTCTCGACGCACTCGTCGAAGGCCATGGCAATGTCCGAGCCGAGGTTCGACTGGATCTGCATGCTCTCCTCCGGCCCCATGAAGACGCGGTGGCCGTCGAGGTGAGAGGCGAAGGTCACGCCCTCCTCCCGGATCTTCCGCAGACTGGCCAGGGAGAAGACCTGAAAGCCGCCGCTGTCCGTCAGGATCGGCCCGTCCCAGGTCATGAAGCGGTGCAGGCCGCCCAGGTCGTGGATGAGCCGGTCGCCCGGACGCAGGTGCAGGTGGTAGGTGTTGGACAGCTCCACCTGGCAGCCGATCTCCTTGAGGTCCGCGGCGCTGAGCGCGCCCTTGATGGCCCCCTGGGTCCCCACGTTCATGAAGACCGGCGTCTGCACCGTGCCGTGGGCGCAGGTAAACACGCCGCGCCGGGCGCAGCCGCAGGTCTTGATAAGCTGAAACATCGCGTTTCCTCCAAAAGGCGGAGCCGGGTCCGCCGTCTCTATTCTTCGGTCACCGGTCCGGGGGCCGACGCGATGAGCGCCAGCTTTTCCGCCCGGGTAAGCTGCTTGATCTCCCATTCCCGCCGCATGGCCGCCGTCTTATCCGGCAGCGCCTCCGCATAGACCAATTCCACGGGACGGCGCGCCCGGGTGTACTTTCCCCCGGTGCCGCCATTGTGGGCCTTAAGGCGCCGCTCCAGGTCATTGGTCCAGCCCGTGTAGAGCGTCCCGTCGGCGCAGTGCAGGATATAGGCGTAATTCATCCTTCCTTATCGCCCTTCTGGCGGATCGTCAGCTTGATGGGCGTGCCCTGGAGACCGAAGGCCGCGCGGATCTGGTTCTCGAGATACCGCTGGTAGGAGAAGTGGAACAGCCGCGCGTCGTTGCAGAACACGACGAAGTGGGGCGGCTTCACGGAGATCTGCGTCATATAGTAGATCTTCAGGCGGCGGCCCTTGTCCGTGGGCGGCTGGACGCGGCTCGTGGCGTCGGCCAGGATGGTGTTGAGCATGCCGGTGGTGATGCGCATGCAGCTCTGCTCGTTGACGGAGTTGATGAGCTCATAGAGCTTGTCCACCCGCTGGCCCGTCAGGGCCGAGATGAAGAGCACCGGCGCATAGGGCATATAGCCGAGGTCCGCCCGGATCTTCTCCGTCATCTTGTCCATGGTCTTGTCGTCCTTCTCCACCAGGTCCCACTTGTTGACGACGATGATGGAGGCCTTGCCCGCCTCGTGGGCAAGACCGGCAATCTTGGTGTCCTGCTCCGTGACGCCGTCGTTGGCATCGATGAGGATCAGGCAGACGTCCGCCCGCTCGATGGCGTTGATGGAGCGGAGGTTGCTGTATTTTTCGATGGCGTCGTCCACCTTGGACTTCCGGCGCATGCCCGCCGTGTCGATGAAGCAGTACTTGCCATACTCGTTCTCGAAGCGGCTGTCGATGGCGTCCCGGGTGGTGCCCGCCATGTCGGAGACGATGACGCGCTCCACGCCGAGAATTTTATTCAGCAGGCTGGACTTGCCCACGTTCGGCTTGCCGACGATGGCGACCTTGACGGTGTCCTCGTCCTCGTCTTCGCCGTCATCCTCGGGGAAATGGTCCGTG
>CALICR010000180.1 GCA_938049125.1 uncultured Clostridia bacterium | reverse complement strand
TGAGGCGGAGCCGCAGGTGGTCGCAGCGGCGCGGCAGGATCGGCAGCGTCATGGACCGGAGGCCCAGGGATTCGACGCGCCCGGCGGGCACCCAGTCGCCCCGGCTGTCGCAGCGCACCGCCGCCGTCAGGCTCCCGCCCAGGAGCAGGCGGAGGCGCAGCCGCGCGATCTGCTTGTTCACCGGGCTGTCGAGGCCCAGGTCGCCGGTCTCGAGGCTCCAGCTCACCGGGCCCTCCGGCTCGCCCTCGGCGCCGGTCATGGAGAGGAGCCGCCCGTCGGCGCAGAGGCCGTAGAGCTCCCAGCCGCAGGTGCAGAGGGCCGTGAGGCCCGGGTCGTCCTGCTCGTACCAGTCGCCGCGTTCCGTGTCGTAGACCAGGAGGCGGCGCGCCGTGCCGTCGCGGACCGAGAGGTAGTATTCGCTGCCCAGCACCGCGCCGATGCCGCCGGAGAGATGACACGTTCCGAGGCGCTTCGAGACGAACCGGGGCAAGGCCCCGTCGTAGGCGGCGACGCCGCCCGGGGCGAGGTAGTAGAGGCTTCCATTTGCGGAGGCGAGGCTGGCGGCGCAGCCGCTGCGGACGCCCGGGGCCTGGGTCACGGCCACCTGGTGGGCTCCGGCGGCGTCGGGGTAGACGCGCTCGAGGCAGGTCTCGCGGAAAAAAATGGGGCTGCCCTGGAAGGCACAGGCTCCGGTGAAGGGGCCGTCCGCGCCCCGGGACGCGCGCCAGGCGTCGGTGGCGAGGCCCTGGAAGCAGTTCCAGTTGCGGAAGTCGCCCAGCTTGCAGGCGTACAGCTCGTTGACGGGTGTTCCGTCCGAAATTCCGTAGCGGCAGCCCCAGAGGCGGTTGCCGCACTCGCAGACGAAGTCGAGGTCCGGGACCTCGCGGGCCACGGTCAGCGCCGCGGTCTGGCGCTGGGCCGCCGTGACGCCGGGGACCAGGAGGTAGTCCGTCCCGGCCTCGGTCACGACGTGGAGGCCGTTCAGGTCGCCCGCATCACGAAACGTGACGCCATCGCCCGCAGAAAAGGGCGCGCCGATGCCGGCGCAGCCCACCCGGACGTGGACGTCCGGCTCCTCGGTCCAGCCGGAATCGGTCCAGCGCCGCAGGACGGGGCCGGAGGCGTCGAGCCACAGGTCCCCCTCCGCCGGGTCGGCGGGCTCGGCGGAAACGTAGCTCAGGGCGCTCCCGGACCGGTCCGAGAGGGCGAAGGTCACCGCAGAGGCCGTGGTGACCGAGGCTTCGAGGGGTCCGAAGTCGCTGAGGTCGGCGGTGTTGACGTATTTTTTGTCCGGGAACACGATGGCGTAGGCGCCCATGGAGAGCAGCTGCTTGGCCCCGGACGTGAGGCCGAGGTCCACGGCGTAGCCGTTGACGTAGAGGCTCCCGCCGTCCACGTAGCAGAGGGCGTCCTTGGCCAGCAGGCCGCCCGGGTCACGAAGTGTGGCGACCGTGCCGCGGCCCGGGCGGCTCGAGAGCACCGGGTATTCGCCGCCCACGAGGTTCTTCAGGGCCGCGCAGGCCCCGGCCACAGGCCGCGGGCGGCAGTCGAGGCCCGGAAACGCGTCGGTGGTCTGCCGGAGCGCAGGCACCGGCGCAGCAGATGGCAGCATAGAGTTCGCTCCTTTCCTTGAACTATTTCGTGCATTTTCGTTGATTTTCTCAAAATTGTTCCGTCTCTTTCCGGAAGAAATTGCGTGATTGGAGTCCCCCAGGTTTGCCAGTACACGAAAGACTTGCGCCCTCTCCGTCCCCTTCGGTGACAGCGCTCCCAAGGGGCGCGCCAAGGGGCGGGTGCGGCGAATCCCTCTTGCCTCTCCCTCTGGGAGAGGTGGCCGGGCGCAGCGGGCATCCCCTGCCGCTCCCTCTGGGAGAGCGGTGGCCGGGCGCAGCGAACCTCCCCCTCTTGCCTCTCCCGCTGGGAGAGGTGGCCGAGCGGAGCGAGGACGGAGAGGGTGGAGCGAGGCCGCAATTGCCCTCTCAGTCACCTTCGGTGACAGCTCTCCCAAGGGGAGAGCCAAGGGGCGGGTGCGGCGAATCCCTCTTGCCTCTCCCCCTGGGAGCGGTGGCCGGGCGCAGCGAACCTCTCCCCCTTGCCTCTCCCTCCGGGAGCGGTGGCCGGGCGCAGCGGGGACGGAGCGGGCGTGTCCGATCGGCGTGTGCGGGATTTGGGGCGCTCCGGTGTGCCGTATACTATATAATATATAAGGTACCCGGAACGCCCCGTCGGTCAGAACCGGAGATTCCCGTTCCCCCTCGGCCTCGCGCCGCGGATCAGGGCGGCATGCCAGCTGAGGTAGAGGCTGTTGAACTGGGCGCGGGCGTTCTCATAGCGGCCGTACTCGGCCTGGAAGTAGAGAATTTCCGCCTGGAGCCAGTGGAGGTACAGGCTCTCCCAGGGCGCGGCGAGCCAGAGCGGCGACGCCGCCGTGTAGACCGGGGCCGCCGGGGGATCGTCGCCCCGCAGGTCCGCCGCCTCCTCCCGGAGCCGCCCGTCCAGCTCCGCCAGAAGCCAGAGCTTTTCCGCCTCGGGCACCGCGTTGGGCAGCAGCGCGTCGGTCCGGTCCATGGCTTCCCGTGCCGTCATCGCGCCCTCGCCTCCTCAAACTGCTCCGCCTCGCGGCGGGCGCGGCGGGCGCTCTCCAGCACCTCCGCCACGGCCTCGGGCACCGCCACGCTGACGCCGCGCAGGATCTGCCAGCGCCGCCCGTTCACGGCCACGATCTCATAGTCCGGCTCGCCGCAGCGGGCCTTCGGCAGCCGGATGCGCACCGCCCCCATCAGTTGCCCGCGACGCCGCCGCCGCAGGCGCTGCCGCTCTCGACGCGGACCAGGAATTCGGGCATCAGGATCTTCGCCGCGTAGGTGCTCTTCCAGCCGACGCTGGAGCGCTGGTCCAGCGGGTCGCCGCTGCCGGCGGAGCCGCGCTGCTTGATGATGACGTCGGTGCCGTCCTCCAGGTCCACGTTGCCGTAGGCCCCCTTGCCGAGGAACAGCGTTGCGAAGACCGGCGCGCCGTCCCTGCCGCCCTCGCCGGGGTGGAGCACCGCGCCCGCCGCGATGGCCGCGTGGGGCTTCGCAAGCTTGAGCTTGCCCGCCGTGCCCGCGGTGCCGCCGACGCAGCGATACGTGACGCCGCCCACGTTCAGCAGCACCGGCTCCTCCTCGGAGGCTGCGAGGACACGGTCGCCCTCGGCCAGGGCCGTGGCCAGGGTGATCTCGGTGGTACCGGAGCCCTCGGCGGCGGCGACGGCGGTGGTCCCGAGCGTGACCGTCTCGGAGGCGGCGGTCAGCGGCGCGCCGCGGAAGACCTTGGCCTCGGTGGTCTCGACGAAGCGGACGCCGTAGAGCTTGCCGACCTCGCCGTCGAAGACGTTCTCGATGCTGGGGCCGTACTTGTGGGTCTCGATGAATTCCTCGTGGCGCAGCAGGTCGCAGGCCACGCAGGGGTGGACGATGGCCACGTAGCTGCCGTCGAACTTCGGCGCGTTGGCCAGCTTGAGCTGGTTCGCCACCTGGGCCACCAGGGCGGGCGTCAGCACGGCGCTGCCGTCCAGCGCGCCACGGGACGTGACGGCCTGGGCCTTGCCGTTGCCGTCCACGGCGGGCGCGTAGACGACGTTCTGGCCCGTGAGCAGCTCGTTTCGTGTCACGTGGTCGATGGTCAGGGCCATGCTGCGGGCGTGGTTGTCGGTGCATTCGAGGATGACGTCGTCCACGGCGGTCAGCTCCAGCTGGTCGGAGAGCGTGGTGTAGTCGCCGTACTGGCGCAGCTCCTGGGTCACGTAGGAGACGTTGATGCGGTTGCCGTCGGGGGTGACGCCCTCGGTCAGCGGGGTCATGGCCTTGGGGAAGGCGTCCCAGCGCCGCCATTCGATGGACTTGCCGCTGCCCTTGGGCAGGGGCCGGTGGGAGCCGAACTGGGTGTGGACCAGGTTCGGGCGGCCCTCCTCCAGCAGCTCTGTGCGGTAAAACGTCTTGATCTCCGGCGAGAGGTCGTTGCCGGGCTGGTTGAGGAGGGTGGTGTTTGTGTTGAGATTCGGCATAAAAATTTGTACTCCTTTCTGATTTTTCCGGCGTTTTGCCCGAAATTCAGGTCATATTGTTGTGTATTTCGTCAGAAGCGCACCTTCTCGCCGCGCTCGAGGACGCGGCGGCGGATGTCGGCGCGCTCGGCGGCGCTGAGGCTGCGCGGGTCGGGCCGCTCCACGGCGGCGCTCTGGGCCTCGGCCCCGTTTTCGGCGGGGCGCTCCATGCGGGCGCGGCTCAGCTTCTCGGCGGCGCGGCGCACGCCATAGCCCATGGCGGCCCGGAGCATCTCGTCGTGGTGGGCGGCCTCGTAGGCCGACTTCGCGTCCACGCCGCGGAAGATGAGCGACGCGAAACGTGGCGATTCCAGCTCCCTGCGGAGGTCGAAGTCCGGGTAGGCCCGGCGGGCCAGCTCCGCGGAGCGGACCAGCCGCGCATAGCGCGCGTAGACGGGATCGCCGGGGTCGCGGCTCCCCCGGGCGGGGTCGGCGGCGGCCTCCTCCGGCGCGGCGGCGGGCGTCTCCTGGGAGACGGCCTCCGGCCCGGCGTTCTCGCCGGGCGCGGGAGACGGTGCGGCTTCCGCCGCAATTTCTTCGGAATGCTCCGTGTTTTCGTTGTGATTCTCCGGTTCCGGCGCGGATTTCTCCGGCTTCGCCGCAGCCTCTGCCGCAGCCGCCGGGACGGGCTTTGGCGTTTCGTCCGCCTGACCGGCCCGGTCCCGGGCCTCCTCCCGCGCCCGTTCCCGGAACCGGCGGCGCAGAATTTCCTCCACCTTCTTCTGGAAGTCCTCGCGGTACTCCCCGCGGATCAGGGTCTCGAAGGGCACCCTCGTGCCCGAATTTTTCGCAGAATGCTTGTCCATGATCGGCTCCTTTCATTCACGTATCGTGTCGTTTTTAGCCACAGATCATGCCGGCTTTGCAGGCATCGCCTATCGCGCAGCGATCTCTCATTCGGCCCCAACGGCACGCGCAGCTGCTAACGGCAGCGACTCGGGATCAGACGGCGCGCCCCGCGCGCCCGGTCGTTTCCGGCGACGACCCGGCCCCATCCCCCTCGAATGGGACACCTAAAGTGTAACATAACGTGTCGTTATTGTCAAGAAAATTCAACACGTATCGTGTCACTTTCGTTCGACCAAAGACGACAGAAAGGGACAATTGGTTGTGGTATCCTGTCTGTTCCGGCCCTTGGCGCTCCCTTCGGGAGAGCTGTCACCGAAGGTGACTGAGCGGGGCTTTTCCGCCTTTGGCGTGGTCATCGCCTCCGCCCGCCCTCTCCGTCCTCGCTGCGCTCGGCCACCTCTCCCAAAGGGAGAGGCAAGGGAGCTTCGCCGCCCCCGGTCCTTGGCGCTCCCTTCGGGAGGGCTGTCACCGAAGGTGACTGAGCGGGCTGTTCCGCCTTTGGCGTG
>CALICR010000179.1 GCA_938049125.1 uncultured Clostridia bacterium | reverse complement strand
AGGGGGACGAAATTCCCAGCTTCTGCCGAAATTTCGAGTCAGTCCCGTTATGACCACTTCGATACCTCTCCATACTGCGGAGATATTATAGCATTCCACGGAGGAAAAATCAATTGCAAATATGGGCGGAGAGAAATTTTCTGCGGGGCGGGAGCAGATTGGAGATTGGGCGGGGCGTTTTGGGAACGATTAGGGCGTGCCGCAGCGGGGCTCGAGATGGCGCTCTCGGGGCGTTTTGGCGCGGTTTCGTGCAATGTGAACACCTTCGGATTGAATAGTTATTCTATATTTAGCTTGTTTTATTCTTGAATAATGGATATATATACGTTATAATATGAATACAAATTCAAGAGAACCTTTGAGGAGGAATTCACAATGAAAAAACTGACTGCCCTGCTGCTTGCGCTGTGCCTGGTCCTTGGACTGGCCGCCTGCGGCTCCAAATCCGCCGATGAGACCGCGCCCGCAGAAGACGCGAACACGACTGCCGACGCCACCGATACCGCCCAGGAAGGCAACGCCGCTCCCGCTGAGGATACTTCGGATACCGCTCAGGCTGAGGATGCCGCCGCGGACTACAGCACGCTGAAGACCGTGAAGCCCGGCGTGCTGACCGTCGGCACCAGCCCGGACTTCGCGCCCTATGAGTTCTACCTCGTCGCGGATGACGGCTCCCTGCAGCTCGCGGGCTTCGACATTGCCCTGGCCCAGGCACTGGCCGACCACATGGGCCTGGAGCTGGAGATCGTCCCGCTGAACTTCGACAGCATCCTGCTGGAGCTCCAGACTGGAAACATCGACCTCGGCATCGCCGGTCTCGGCGCGACACCGGAGCGTGTGGAAAACTTTGACTTCTCGATCGTCTACCATGAGACCGGCAACTGCCTGGTGGTCCTGGACGCGAACAAGGACGTCTACACCAGCCTTGAATCCCTGGCGGGCAAGCAGGTCGGCGCACAGAACGGCTCCATCCAGATGGAGAGGGCCCAGGAGCTGGCCTCAGGCTCCCAGATTGTCGGCCTGACCAAGGCCACCGACGTCATCAACGAGGTCCTGAACGGCAAGCTGGACGCCGCCGTCGTGGAGACGCCCGTCGCCGAGTGCTACCAGAAGACCTACCCGAACCTCTACATCACCGACGTGCAGCTCAATGAGAGCGTCGATGGCAACTCCGTTGCCGTGGCCAAGGGCAACACGGAGCTGCTGGACGCGGTCAACGCCATCATCGAGGAGCTGCTGGCCGACGGCACCATGAACCAGTACATCGCCGACGCCACGGATCAGGCCTCCGGCAACATCTACGAGGGCTTGGAAAGCGATTATCAGGGTTAACCAACTATTCCGACCCGGCGGGGCTTCCGCCGGGTCTTTTTTTGCGCAGTTATTGCATCTCGGTGGAGCTCAGTACGGCCGTCGTTGGGGGCAACACCCGGGAATATGAAAAAATATACAGCCTCTTGATGTTCCGATAATTGACCTTCAGACCAGCCCGGTCCCGTTGCTGCACCGGGCCAGGTGGGGATTTACCGACCCCCCCGGATTACACTTACTGCGTTCTCGCGGCCCTCTGCTGCTGCGCCGAAGCTTTTGTTCTACGCGCTTTGAGCACCGGAGCTATGTTCCCGGAGGAGGCGGACACCACGCATCACGCGCGCAAGTCCCCCTATCAATGCCAGGAGCTATAATCCGGACAGCCGAACGCCTCAATGACGGTCAGCAGCATGCAGCGGGTACCATTGCATGCAACCACTGGCAGCACAGCCTGCAGCAGAACGTCGCCTCCAACGCGGCGCAACGCCGTGCAGCGATTCGAACCGGCGCGCTCAAGGCCTTCCGTCAAGGCTTCTCCCCTCCTCAAGGCACATACAAAAGCGACCGGCAGCACTGCCGGCCGCTATGCTGGATGTACGGCTGTTTCAGCAGCGATTGGGACGGTTCACATCGGAGGAAACAGCCATGCATCATTCGTTTTCTTTTTCCGTAAATTCGTATCCCCGCAGCTTTCGGTTTCGCGTTTCCTTCCTTCTCCCGGGAGCGGCAAACGGCCCGGCGATGTGCTCGCCGGGCCGTCCGCTCCCTTTTTCTTACACCCAGAGGGGGTTCTCCCAGAGGTTCAGCTTGGTTCCGATCCCCTTCTCCTTGGCGTTTTCATAGATCCAGTTGGCCACCGTGATGTCCACCGCGGCGTAGCCCAGCGTGCAGCAGCAGATCAGCTCGTCGTCGCTGGTCCGGCCCGGGGCCTGGCCGGTGACCACGTCCTGCAGTTCGATGACGCCGTCCTTCGTCAGGCCGCAGTCGTCGTGCAGGTGGCCGATGAGCGAGTTCTTGAAGTGGGACATCTGCTCCCAGGAATCAAGGTAGAGATGGGAGGCGCTCTTGGCGATCTCCTCGTCGATCTCCCAGCTGCTCATCTGGATGACCGTCGCATTGGACTTTACCCACGCCTTCTTGAGGAAGGGCTTTGAGGTGGTAGTCTCGGTGACGATGAGGTCGGACTGCTCGGCGCAGGCCTTGGTGTCGCCGCTGGCGATAACGTTGTACTTGCCCTCGAACTCCTTGGCCAGCGCCTCGGCCTTCGGGACGTTCAGGTCGCAGAGGTAGATGGTCTCGAGCTGCGGCAGCGCCGTCATGATGGACATGACCATGGTCCGGCCAATGACGCCCGCGCCCACCAGTGTGGCGACCTTGGAATTCTTCCGCGCCAGATACTTGGCGGCCATACCGGCGACGCCGGAGGTCCGCATGGCGGTGATGATGGTGCCGTCCATGATGGCCTTGGGGTACACGGTGGCGGGGTCGCTCAGCATCACGACGTCCAGGCCCAGGGGCATACCCGGATGCTTCACGTTCTCATGGGACTCCGCTGCCCACTTGAAGCCCGCGATGTTCAGCGGCTCAATGTAGCTCGGCATGCTCATGAAGAAGGAGTTCCAGTTCACGGGGTCCGGGATGGCCAGCTGAATCTTGGCGGGGTTCTTGACCTGCTGCTTGCCCATGTAGGTGTAGGCCTTTTCGACCTGCTCCATGACCTTTGGCATATCCAGCACACCGGCTTCAACAACGTTTTCCTGGCTCAGAAAGAGAATTTCGGGTTTCATAATTTTGCCTCCTAGTATTCGTTCCGCCGCAGTCGCGCTGCGGTCTCTCGTTTGTTTCTGGGCCTATCATACGCCATTCCGGACTGATAGTCAATATGCAAAGTGAATAAAAATCCATATTCTTGCGAATATTTTTCCATTCATGTTTCAACCGCCGGGAGCCTTGGCGGGGTAGTCTCAGATGCCGCGCGCCCGTTCGGGCCTGCGCTCCCCTGCCCCGACGCGGCCGGGCTTGTGAAATTTTCACGGTGGTTCGCCCGGATTTTTTACCGCTCTTGTCCGTTTCTCCAAAAAACAAGTTTTTCCTCTCTGACCCATTGACTTTGCTTGAGCAAAGTAGTAAAGTTGAGGCAACTTCCAAGGGAGGACGCAAACCATGACTGTCATTCGATTTACCGGCGCATACATGTTTGGCTATTACTTTAAAAAAAGTAATGGCTGTTTGTGCTGCTGACCGAAGGGCCGCCACCGGAGATCGAGGAATCTGCGCTGCACAGACAAGCCGCTGTGCAGCGTTTTTTGTACCTGCCCCTGGCAATCGAATCAAGGAGGAATCCATCGTGAAAAAGATCATCGCTCTGCTCACCGCCCTGCTCCTGCTGCTCTCGCTGGCCGCCTGCGGCAGCAAGGATACCACCACCGCTCAGGAATCCACCGCTGCCGACGCCCAGGACGCCGACACCGCCGACACCGCCTCTGACACCGCCTCTGACACCGCCTCTGACACCGCCTCTGACGACGGCGAGACCTACATCGTCGGCATCTGCCAGCTCGCGCCCCACGACGCGCTGGACGCCGCCACCCAGGGCTTCAAGGATGCCCTGACTGAGGCCTTCGGCGACAAGGTCAAGTTTGAAGACGGCAACGCCGGCGGCGATACCAACAACTGCGTCACCATCGTGGACGGCTTCGTGGCCGACGGCGTGGACCTGATCCTCGCCAACGCCACCGCGCCGCTCCAGGCCGCCGCCTCCGCCACGGACACCATCCCCGTGCTCGGCACCTCCGTCACGGACTACGCCACAGCCCTCTCCATCGACAACTGGAACGGCACCGTGGGCGGCAACGTCTCCGGCACCTCCGACCTCGCGCCCCTGGACCAGCAGGCCGCCATGCTGAACGAGCTGTTCCCCGACGCCAAGAACGTGGGCCTGCTCTACTGCTCCGCGGAGCCGAACTCCGTCTACCAGGTGGACACCATCACCCCCTACCTTGAGGATATGGGATACACCTGCACGCCCTACGCTTTCACGGACGTCAATGACCTCGCCTCCGTGACCCAGACCGCCTGCGACAACTCCGACGTCATCTACGTTCCAACGGACAACACCGCCGCCAACAACACCGAGTCCATCGCCAACGTCGTGCTGGCCGCGGGCGTGCCCGTGGTGGCCGGTGAGCAGGGCATCTGCGCCGGCTGTGGCGTCGCTACCCTGTCCATCAGCTACTACGACCTCGGCAAGACCACCGGCGAGATGGCCGCGAAGATTCTCCGCGGCGAGTCCGACGTCTCCACTATGCCTGTCGAGACGGCCCCGACCGTCACGAAGATGTACAATGCCGCCAACTGCGAGGCGCTGAACATCACCGTCCCCGACGGCTACGAGCCCATCGGCTGATTGGCACGCTCCGACCGGGCTGCCCCGTGCGCCCGGCCGGGGCTTCGCCGTCTCCGCGCGGAAGGCCCCGGGCCTTTCATCATGAACCTAGGAGGAACTTACCATGGAATTCCTGCGCTCCCTGCTGAACTCCATCCCCGGCGCCGTCGGACAGGGCCTGATGTGGGGCGTCATGGCCATCGGCGTCTATGTGACCTACCGGCTGCTGGACGTCGCGGACCTGACAGTGGACGGCTCGCTGGCCACCGGCGGTGCGATCTGCGTCCTGCTGACGCTGAACGGCATGAACGTCTGGCTCGCGGTGCTCTGCGCCATGCTGGCCGGAATGCTGGCGGGCCTGCTCACGGGCCTGTTCCACACCCGCTGCGGCATCCCCGCCATTCTCTCCGGCATTCTGACGCAGTTGGCCCTCTACTCCATCAACCTGCGTATCATGGGCTGGGACACCGCCACGGGCACCCAGGCCACCCTGGCCATCCGCGTGGACAACTTCCCGCTGCTGGTCTCCTCCCGCTATGTCCGGGAGCTGAGCCTGCGCAATCCCCTGCCGCTGCTGCTGGTCTTCGTCGTGGCCCTCATCGCCCTGCTCTACTGGTTCTTCGGCACGGAGCTGGGCTGTGCCCTCCGCGCCACCGGCTCCAACCGCAGCATGGCCAAGGCCCAGGGCATCAACACGGACCGCTGCACCGTCCTCGGCCTCATGCTCTCCAACGGCCTCGTAGCCCTCTCCGGCGCGCTCATGGCCCAGTACCAGGGCAGCGCCACCATCGATATGGGCCGCGGCGCCATCGTCATCGGCCTGGCCGCCGTCATCATCGGCGAGGTCATCTTCGGCAAGCTCTTCCGGAACTTCGGCCTCAAGCTCTTCGCCTGCGCCATCGGCGCGATTCTCTACTACGTCGTCATCCAGGTGGTGCTCCGCCTCGGCCTTGACACCAACGACCTCAAGCTGCTCACCGCCCTGATTGTGGCGCTCTTCCTTGCCATCCCCTACTGGAAGTCGAAGATGTTCCGCACCCGCGTCAAACCGGAAGCGGAGAAGGAGGCTGCCCGCCATGCTTGAACTGAACCATCTCTACAAGACCTTCAACCCCGGCACCGTCAACGCCAAAACGGCCCTCAAAGATCTCTCCCTCACGCTGAAGGACGGCGACTTCGTGACGGTCATCGGCGGCAACGGTGCTGGCAAATCCACAATGCTCAACGCCATTGCGGGCGTCTGGCCCGTGGACAGCGGCTCCATCGTCCTGGACGGCAAGGACATCACGGCGCTCCAGGAGCACCAGCGGGCCAAATACATTGGCCGCGTGTTCCAGGACCCCATGCTTGGCACCGCGCCGAATATGCAGATCGACGAGAATTTGGCCCTGGCCATGCGCCGCGGCAAGCCCCGCGGCCTCCGCTGGGGCGTCACCGCCTCGGAGCGGACGCTCTACCGGGAGAAACTGAAGGCCCTGGGTCTTGGCCTCGAGGACCGCATGAGCAGCAAGGTGGGCCTCCTCTCCGGCGGCCAGCGACAGGCGCTGACGCTGCTGATGGCCTCGCTCCAGAAGCCGAAGCTCCTGCTGCTGGACGAGCACACCGCCGCCCTGGACCCCGCCACCGCAGCCAAGGTGCTGGAGCTGTCCGAGCGGATCATTCAGGAAAACGGCCTGACGGCCATGATGATCACCCACAACATGAGCGACGCCATCCGCCACGGCACGCGCCTCATCATGATGAACCAGGGCCGCATCATCCTCGACATCTCCGGTGCGGAGAAGCAGAA
>CALICR010000178.1 GCA_938049125.1 uncultured Clostridia bacterium | reverse complement strand
CGATCTGGTACGCCAGAAGGGACTCGAACCCCCAACCCTCAGAACCGGAATCTGATGCTCTATCCATTGAGCCACTGGCGCTTATTACCCATATATTATAGCAAACTTTTCGCAAATGTAAAGCCCTATTTTTTGCGGGACCGGGTTTCTTTCTCCCAGGTCAGCTTTCCGGCATTGACAGGCGGGGCGGACTTCCTTTATAATGTAGGCATCCCGAATGGGACCGCCCGTTTCCGGGCGGCCCCGATCTATAAAAAGCGGCCCGCAGGACTGCGCAGGCACCGGACGAGTCCTCCATCCCGCCGCTGCGGCCGCATACCCATCCTTATGCCGGCAGCGCCCGCCTGGTGCAGGCCCGCCGCAGAGAAAGAAGTTGTCCAGCTATGATCAAACTCTCCCCCTCCATCCTGTCCGCCGATTTTGCCCGCCTCGGTGAGGAGGCCGCCGCCATGCGCCGCGAGGGCGCCGACTATGCCCACATCGACGTCATGGACGGCCAGTTCGTGCCCAACCTCTCCATGGGCTTCCCCGTGGTCAAGGCGCTGCACAAGTCCTCGGACCTTGTGCTCGACGTTCACCTGATGATCGACCGGCCCCTCCGCTATGTGGAGCGCTTCTGCGAGGCCGGGGCCGACATCCTGACGATCCACGTCGAGGCCGACACCGAGGAGAACACCCTGGAGGCCCTGCGCCGCATCCGCGCCCACGGCGTCCGCCCCGCCATCTCCGTCAAGCCGAAGACCCCCGCCGAGGCCGTGCGGCCCTATCTCCCGCTTGTGGACCTGATCCTCGTCATGACCGTGGAGCCGGGCTTCGGCGGCCAGTCCTTCATGGCCGACATGATGCCGAAGCTCGCCGCCATCCGCGCCATGATCGACGCGGAGCGCCCCGGCTGTGAGCTGGAGGTGGACGGCGGCGTCAACCTTGAGACCGCCAAGCTCTGCAAAAGAAACGGCGCCAACGTGCTGGTGGCCGGCAGCGCCTTCTTCGGTGCCGCGGACCGCGCCGCCTTCACCGCCGCCATCAAGGAGGAATGATCCTATGGACCTGGTCCACATCCGCCGCGCGGCGCGCCGGAGCCTGCGCGAGTCTCCGGCGAGTCCCTGGTTTACCACGTTCCTGTTTATCCTCTGCCTTCAGACCGTGAACGTGATCTTCGACCTCAGCGACTACGCCGCCACCCGGAACCTCGGCAGCGGCCTCTCCGCCATCGGCCAGCAGAACACGGTGAACACCGTCTTCGTCCTGCTGAGCTACGTGGTGCTCTTCGCCACCTCGGTCTGGTCCGCCAACTACCAGAACTTCGCGCTGAACCTCAGCCGCGGCAAGGAGACGTCCTTTGCGGACCTCACCGCGCCGTTCCGCATCGTCGGGACCGTGCTGGTGCTGAACCTGATGATCTCCATCTTCACGGCGCTCTGGAGCTTCCTGCTCGTGATCCCCGGCATCATCGCCGCCTACCGCTACCGCTTCGCCTTCCTGATCCTCTTCGACAACGAGACCATGACGGCCCGTGAGGCCCTGAACGCCTCGAAGCGCATGACCGTGGGCTACAAGTCGGACCTCTTCCGCCTGGACCTCAGCTTTATCTGGTACTATGTGCTGCTGGCGCTGCCGAGCATTGCCTCGTCGCTGGCGCTCCAGGGCTATTTCACCATCCCGGACCGGCTGGCCGTCCCCATCTACCTGGCGGAGACGCTCTACCTCTCGGTAATCCAGATCCTGTTCATGCCCTACGTGGCCACGGCCACGGCGCACCTCTACAACCAGGTCCTTGCGGAGCAGCAGGGACCCGCCCCGGAGCAGGATCCCCGGCTCTCCGGCGAATTCTGAGCCGTTTCTCCCGCCCGCACCCCGGGCGGGAGCTTTTTTCAAAAAAATCAGCATTGACAAACCCTCCCCTCCCGCGTATGATAGGGATACTCAGTAAAGGGGAGTAACCTGCGCCTTCGGGGCGTGGCTGCGGCGTCATTGCACGGTCCTCGGATCCGCCGCTGCCTTAATTGGTGAGACTTTTGCCGCTCTGCGCGGTGAAGGTCTTTTTCTTTGCCCGCAGGCCCGTCCGCCGTCAACCCGAACCGTCAAAACTGGAGGAATGACCATGCTTCTCGCGCTCATCCTGTTCTTCATCACCTATGTGCTGATGATCGCCCTGCCAAAGCACCGCCACTGGGTGGCCGCCGGAGCCGCCGTGCTCTTCATAGCCCTCGGCATCCTGCCCCTCGGGGAGGTCATCCCGGCCATCAACTGGAACGTCCTGCTGATGCTGGCCGGTACCATGGGCACCGTCTCTCTCTTCATCGACTCCAAGATGCCCAACCGTATGGCCGACTGGCTGCTGAACCGCTCGCCAAACGTCATGTGGGCCGCCGTCATCCTCTCCCTCTTCGCCGGTGTCGTCTCCGCCTTCATCGACAACGTCGCCACGGTGCTCATGATCGCGCCGGTGGGCCTGGCGCTGGCCAAGAAGCTGAATATCTCGCCGGTCAATCTGCTCATCTGCATCTCCGTCTCCTCCAATCTCCAGGGCGCTGCCACGCTGGTGGGCGATACGACGTCCATCCTCCTGGGCGGCTACGCCGGCATGAGCTTCCTGGACTTCTTCTTCCTGAACGGCCGGTTCAGCGTCTTCTGGGCTGTTGAGCTGGGCGCGCTGGTCACGGTGCCTGTCATCATGCACCTGTTCCGCGGCAGTCGGGAGAAGATCGATCCCGTGCCCCTGACGCCGGTGGAAAACCGCGTACCCACGGTGCTGCTCCTCGCCAACGTGCTGCTGCTCATCGCCGCCTCCTTCCTGCCTGAGAAGCCGGAGCTGCTCAACGGCCTCATCTGCGTCGGCATCTGCCTCATCGGCTTTCTGCACGCCGCCCTCACCCGCCGCACCGCCAGCATCCGTCAGGCCCTCTCGGAGATCGACTTCGTGACGCTCCTGCTGCTGGCCGGGCTCTTCGTCGTCATCGCGGGCATCAGCCGCGCCGGTGTCATCGAGGCCATCAGCGACGGTATCGTCCACCTCGGCGGCGGCAGCCTCTTCCTGATGTACACGCTGCTCGTCTGGGGCTCCGTGCTCATCTCCGCCTTTGTGGACAACATCCCCTACGTCGCCACCATGCTGCCCGTTGTGGCGGACATCGCGACGCGCATGGACTGCTCCCCCTACGTGCTCTATTTCGGCCTGCTCATCGGCGCAACCCTGGGCGGCAACATCACCCCCATCGGGGCCTCCGCCAACATTGCCACCATCGGCATCCTGCGCCGCAGCGGCTATGAGACGAAAAACCGCGACTTTTTCCGCATTGGCATCCCCTTCACGCTTTGCGCCGTGCTGGCGGGATACCTCTACTGCTGGTTCGTCTGGGGAATCTGATCCCCAAAAATCCCAAAAACAGGCTGGAAGTTCCAGCCTGTTTTTTTATGTTCTGCCGCTGGAGGTCGGATTTCGTAACTTTTTTGTAATTTCTCTGTTGACATCCGGGAAATAATGTGTTACAATTCGGTTACATTTTAAGTCAGAGGTGTTACAAATGGCAGAAAAGAATGTGCTGATGTACAAGGGGCATCCCCTGATGAGAAAAGACAATCTGGTCTATTACGGCTCCATGGCGGACAAGTACATTGTCATGCTCCAGATTTTGGAGTCCTCGAATCTGCAGGACCTGAACGTGGCCTCCCGGGTCTCGGTCCAGCTCCAACTCACGGACCCCGGCGTCAAGTCCCGGGACCGCGTCGTCAAAAAGACCGAAAAAGACGGCTTCTACACCGCCCTCGACGTCGGCAGCGTCTGGCTGGAACGGGCGCTCGCTTCGAAATAATTACTGAAACTCCGGAGGTTCCATCATGAAACGCTTGACGAAACTGTTTATCCTGGCTTTTGCGGTCGTGACCGTCCTGCTTGTCACCGCGGTCTCCGCCTCGGCAACGGACCTGAAGATCGGCATCGGCATCGTGGACGCCAGCGGCCTCCGGCTCCGCTCGACGCCGGACACCAGCTCCACCATCATCTCCACCGCCTCCTACGGCGATAAGGTCGTGGTCCTGGCCGATTACGGCGACTGGTACTTCGTCAACTACAACCTGAACGTGGGCTACATGAAGGCCGAATACCTCCAGTTCCTCGACAAGGAAAACGTTGCCCTCGGCACCGGCAAGGTCAATACATACGCCAACTTCCGCACCACGCCCTCCACGGACGGCGACGTGATCTCCCAGCTCTCCCCGGACACGAAGGTCAGCATCATCGGTCTCAACTGCACCTGGTATAAGGTTACCTGCGGCGACAGCACCGGCTACATCCGCAGCGACCTTGTGGACCTGACCGAGGTCCCCTACTACAACACGAACACCGGCTCCATCTACGACAACGCCTCCTCCGATTCCTCCAGCTCCTCTGGTTCCTCCAGCTCCTCCGGCAGCACGGAGACCGCCCCCTATGAGGAGACCTACTCCGAGCCCGCGCCCGTCTACTCCTCCGCCGGCGAACAGGTCGTCGCGGTGGCCATGAATCTGCAGGGCATCCCCTACGTCTGGGGCGGCACCACCACCGGCGGCTTCGACTGCTCCGGCTTCGTCCGCTACGTCTACCAGCAGTTCGGCATCACCCTCAACCGCGTCGCCAACGACCAGATGGCCAATGGCTACTATGTGTCCTCCTCGGAGCTGATCCCCGGCGACCTGGTGTTCTTCAGCGGCACCTACTCCACCGCCGGTGCCTCCCACGTGGGCATCTACATCGGCAACGGCCAGTTCGTCCATGCCAGCAGCGGCCGCGGCTACGTCATCGTCAGCAACCTCTGGAGCGGCTACTACTCCAGCCACTACTACGGCGCCCGCCGCATCTTCTGAGCAAACAAAAACCGCCCGCATCCGGTATTTCGGATGCGGGCTTTTGGGGGTGAGGGCCAAATTCGCCTCGGCCTGCTGCGGCCCCTGGGCGTCGAGTTCGTGCCGGTGCTGGCCCGGGGCTTCCTCGACGCGAATCCGGGCAAAGACATCCGCTTCACCTTCCGCACCGGCGTCACCGGCGTCACCGGCGCGCTGCTGGAGGGCCTGCGGCAGCAGCAGTACGACCTCATCTTCGCCTCCCGGCCGCCCCAGCAGCTTGGGCTGCGCGCTGCCGTCGTCGGGCGGCAGGATCTGGTTCTCATCGTCCCCAAGGACCATCCCCTGGCCCGGCGCAAAGCCGTGGACCTCGCCGACACGCTGCCCTACCCGCAGATCTTCTTTGCCCGTGGCACCGGCATCCGCGGCATCGTGGACGGCCTCTTCGAGGCCATCGGCGCCGCGCCCCAGATCGCCTATGAGACCGATGAGGACCACGTCGTCGCCGGTCTGGCCGCCCACGGCTTCGGCATCGCCGTCGTGCCCTACATGGACCTGCCGCTGCGGCTGGACGTCAAAATTCTTCAGATCCGGTCCCCGGCCTGGGAGCACCCCTTCTGCCTCATCGACGACCCCCGCGTCTGCCAAAGCCCCGCCGCTACGTCCTGGATAAGACCGCGCAGCAGAACTGACGCGGCAGTCTGCGCATTTAAAAAACCCGCCTCCGCATAGCCTGTGCCATACGGAGGCGGGTCCTGTCTTATGGGCCGCCCGGTCATTCGACACCGAGGGTACGGCGCAGGGCTTCGGGGGCGGAGACGATCTCCGCGGCTCCTGCCGCTTCGAGCTGGGCGCGGGTGCGGAAGCCCCAGTCCACGGAGACGCAGCGGAGGCCCGCATTCCGGGCCGTCTCCACATCCACCTCGGAGTCGCCGATGTAGACCGCCCGGGCCGGGTCTGCCTGGAGCGCCCGAAGCACCGCCGCAACGCCGTCCGGGGCGGGCTTGCGCGGCACGCCGGGCTTCTCCCCCGCCGCCGCATCGAAGAGGCCCGGGAAATAGGCCTCCACGAGGAGCCGCGCCTCACGGTCCGGCTTGTTGGACACCACCGCCGTGCGGACGCCCGCCGCCTGCAGGGCCGCCAGAGCCTCGGGGATGCCCGCGTAGGGCCGCGTGTGGACGGCGCAGCGGTCATGGTAGTAGGGCCCGAAGTCCGCGTGGACCGCCTCCACCGTCTCCTCCGGCGTGCCTGCCGGGAGCGCCCGGCGAATGAGGTTCCGGATGCCGTTGCCGACGAAGCTCCGGGCCTCCTCCGGCGTCTTCGGCGGGAAGCCGTGGGCCGTCAGCGCGTGGTTCAGCGCCGCCGTCAGGTCGCCCAGGGTGTCGAGGATCGTGCCGTCCAGGTCAAAGATTGCAAGCTCCGGTCTCATAGCCTTCCTCCCATTCCGGCATCGCCGTCCACGGCTCCCGCAGCGGCGGCAGCAGCGAAAAATCCATCGTCTCCCCGGTCCGGGGATGGCGGAAGCGCAGACGGTGGGACCAGAGGGCGATGGGCCCGCCGTCCTCCCGCGTGCTGTACTTCCGGTCGCCCCAGAGGGGCAGGCCCCGGGACGAGAACTGTGCGCGGATCTGATGCGTCCGCCCGGTTCGGAGCACGATGCGCACCAACGTCAGCCCGTCCTGCACGGCGCAGACGCGGTAGTCCAGCACCGCCTCCTGCACGCCCTTGGCGGGCGTGTCCGTCACGTAGGTCTTGCGCTCCGCCGGGTCCCGGCGCAGCAGATCCCGCAGCGTGCCGCGGTCCTCGCCGGGCCGCCCGTGGACCACGGCCAGATATTCCTTGTGAAAGCGCTGCTCCCGGATGTCCCGGGACAGGGCTGAGGCTGCCTCCGGCGTCCGCGCCAGCACCATGAGGCCGCTGACCACCCGGTCCAGCCGGTGCACCGTGCGCACGCAGGCCTTCGGGTCCCCCAGCAGTGCGCGGAGCCGCTCGGGCACGCCGCCCGGCTCGTCCGTGGAGAGGACCCCGGGGTCCTTGACGCAGACCAGGATGTCCCGGTCCCGATAGAGGATCTGCATGATCCCGCCCCCTTTCCGCCGCTCAGTATAGCACATCCGCGCAGAAAATGACACCAAAATTTCGATTTCCGGATTTCTCCTGTTTCATCTGCCGCCCTTCTCCACATAATAGGGAAAACTTGCGGAAGAAGGGTTGCCTGTGAATCAGCACATCGGGAAGCAGAGCATGGAATTCGGCGCGCCGCCGGTGCTCTGCGCCTCCGCCGCCACCGGCGGAAAAAAGGAAACGGAGGGGCCCCTCGCCCCCTACTTCGACATTCTCAACAAGGACACGAAGTTCCGCCAGGATTCCTGGGAGAAGGCTGAGAGCCGGATGCAGCAGGAGACGCTGCGCACAGCCCTCGAAAAACGGAAGCTCACCGCCGCGGATCTCGACCTCGTCTTCGCCGGAGACCTGCTCAACCAGTGCATCGGCAGCAGCTTTTCCCTCCGGGACACAGGCATTCCGGTGCTGGGCCTCTACGGGGCCTGCTCCACCATGGCCGAGGGGCTTTGCACCGCCGCCATGGCCGTATCCGGTGGCTTTGCGCGGCGGGCCGCCGTGCTCACGTCCTCCCACTTTGCCTCGTCGGAGCGGCAGTACCGCACGCCCCTGGGCTACGGCGGCCAGCGCACGCCCACGGCCCAGTGGACCGTCACCGGCTCCGGCTGTGCCATCCTCGCCCGGGCGGGCAGCGGACCGCGCATCCTGCGCGCCACCGTCGGGACCATCGTGGACATGGGCGTCACCGACGCCAACAACATGGGCGCGGCCATGGCCCCGGCGGCCTATGAGACCATCCGCGCCCACCTGGACGACTTCTCCCTCAGCCCCGAGGACTACGACCTCATCGTCACCGGCGACCTCGGGCGGGTCGGCAAGTCCATCGTCCTGGACCTCTTCCGCCGGGACGGCGTGACACTCGACGCGGTCTACGACGACTGCGGCACCCTGATCTACGACCTGCAAAAGCAGGATGTCCACGCCGGCGGCTCCGGCTGCGGGTGCAGCGGCGTCGTGCTCTGCGGCTATCTTCTGCGGCGCATGGCCCAGAAGCAGCTGAACCGCCTTCTCTTCTGCGGCACCGGCGCGCTCCTCTCCCCCACCTCGACCCAGCAGGGCGAGTCCATCCCCGCCGTGTGCCATGCGGTGTCCATCTTCAACGAGGAGGTGCTCTGATGGAATATCTCCGGGCCTTTCTGCTGGGTGGTGCGCTCTGCGCCGTCGCTCAGGTGCTCATCGATAAGACGCGGCTGACGCCCGCGCGCATTCTGGTGCTCTACGTGGTGGCCGGCGTCGTGCTCAGCGGCCTCGGGCTCTACGAGCCGCTGGCGGACTGGGGCGGGGCCGGGGCCTCCGTGCCCCTGACGGGCTTCGGTCACACCCTGGCCAAGGGCGTGCGCGAGGCCGTGGCCGAGGAGGGCTGGCTCGGCGTGCTCACCGGCGGCCTCAGGGCCGGGGCGGGCGGCGTCGCAGCTGCCATCGTTTTCGGTTACCTCGCGGCCCTGCTCTTCTCCTCCCGGGACAAAAGCTGATGCATAGCATTCTTACCGCCGGGGCATACTGGGACTGCGGAAGACCGCAATTTCTTTCTTAGGAGGATCCTCAAATGGAAAACCGCAGTGAAAACCTGAAATCCACCAGCTACAAGAACGCCCAGAATTCCCACAACAGCCACGGCACGAATGCCCAGGACGTGAAGGAGTACTCCGGCAAGAGCCAGAGCTCCAATTCCAAGAATTCCAAGGATTCCACGAATTCTACCAACTCCACCAACAGCACGAACAAGCGCTGACGCCGCAAAAAAACGCCGCCCGCCCGGGTCATCCCGGACGGGCGGTGCTTCTATGTACGATGTCCTTCGATCAGAAATGCTCCATGCGCGGCATATCCAGCACGAATACCACCGTGCCGCCGCACTGCAGCTTCATGGGCACCGCCGGGGCCATGGGGTTGATGCCGCCCGCGCCCACGGGCGCGATGCCATGGTACACCGTCTCGACCCGCTTCCCCGCGTTTTTCTTCAGCACATCGAGCACCAGCTCCAGCTTTTCACTTTCGATGCCGATCATCACGGTGACGCTGCGCTTTCTCAGGAAGCCGCCGGTCGAATTGAGCACCGTCAGCTCAATCCCGTGCTGGTTCAGGGCATAGACCGTGTCCCCGTAATCGTCCCCCTGCAATACTGCAAAAATCAGTTTTCCGTCCTTCATCTCTGACATATGCCGCTCCTTTCTGTCCGCGCCGGACCATAGTTTATTCATCTTTATTATAATATGCCGCGGCCGCTCTGGCAAGTATTATTTTTCATGGCCCAAGATCCGGAACGCCGCGGCCCTCCGCCCCTTGCCCGCGGGGACGATCTATGGTAAGATGGAGGCAGATTGGAGGAGATCCCGCTATGCACATGACCGAATGGGGCGAGGCCCTTGACCCTGAACACATTCTTCCCGAATATCCCCGGCCGCAGATGGTGCGGCCGCAGTATACCATTCTGAACGGTGCCTGGGACTACGCCATCACAGGCTCCGACGCCTGCCCGGACCGCTGGGACGGGACCATTCTCGTCCCCTTCTCGCCCGAGGCCCCGCTCTCCGGCGTGGGCCGCGATGTCGGGCCGAAGGACCGGCTCTGGTACCGCCGCACGCTCCGGGAGCAGCCCCGGGAGACCGGACGGCTGCTGCTCCACATCGGCGCGGCAGACCAGATGGCCACGGTCTTCCTCAACGGCCAAGAGCTTTACAGCCACATCGGCGGCTACACCGCCTTCACCGTGGACCTGACCGACACCCTCCGGGCGGGCGAAAACGTCCTGACCGTCCGCGTTCGGGACCTCAGCGACACCTGCGAGCTGTCCCGCGGCAAGCAGAAGACGAAGCGCGGCGGCATCTGGTACACCCGCCAGAGCGGCATCTGGCAGACGGTCTGGACCGAGTGGGTCCCGGACCAGTACATCGAGCGGCTGCGCATCGTGCCGGACTTCGACCGGAGCCAGGTGGAGCTGACGGTCTGCGCCGCCGGGAGCGCCGTCTGCTACGTCACCTTCGACGGCGGCACCTACGGCTGCCGGACCAACACGCCGCTGCACCTGACGCTGCCGCAATTCACGCCCTGGACGCCGGAGAACCCGAAGCTCTATCCCTTCTCCGTCACCCTGGGCAGCGACCGCGTGGAGAGCTACTTCGCCATGCGCAAGATCGAGCTGCGGCCCGACAGCACGGGCACGCCCCGGCTCTTCCTCAACGGCGCGCCCTGCTTTGAGAGCGGCGTGCTGGACCAGGGCTACTGGCCCGACGGGCTTTACACCGCCCCGGCGGACGACGCCTTCGTTCACGACATCCTCGCCATGAAGTCGCTCGGCTTCAACCTGCTGCGCAAGCACATCAAGGTGGAGCCGCTGCGGTTTTACTATCACTGCGACCGGCTTGGGATGCTGGTCTGGCAGGACATGCCCAGCGGCGGCGGGCGCTACAATCCCCTGACTGTCTCCGCGCCGCTGCTCACGGGCCGCCACCGGGACGACCACGCCTACCGCGCCTTCGCCCGCCGGGACGAGCGGGCGCGGAAGCACTTCCGCCTGGAGCTGCGCGAGATTGTCACCCAACTGGGCAACAGCCCGTCCATCGTCCTCTGGGTGCCCTTCAACGAGGGCTGGGGCCAGTTCGAGGCGAGGGAGACCGCGAAGCTGCTGCGGCAGCTGGACCCGTGCCGTCTCATCGACCACGCCAGCGGCTGGCACGACCAGGGCGTCTCCGACGTCAAAAGCCTCCACGTCTACTTCCGCCCCTACCGCTTCCGGCCCGACGACAAGGGCCGGGCCGTGGTGCTCTCGGAGTTCGGCGGCTACACGCTGGCCCTGCCGGAGCACCGCTGGGGCGAAAAGGTCTTCGGCTACAAGCGCTTCGACCGGGCCGAGGACCTGCTGTCCGCCTTCCTCGCCCTCTACGAGCAGGAGATCGTCCCCGCCGTGCCCAAGGGCCTCTCCGCCGCCGTCTACACCCAGCTCTCCGACGTCGAGGACGAGTGCAACGGCCTTCTCACCTACGACCGCCGCGTCTGCAAGCTCCCCGCAGAGCCGATCCGCGCGCTGAACGCCCGCCTCCGCGCCCTCGGCGGGCCGGAACAGGCGGAGCAGAGGCCGTAGGCGGTCGCCGGTACGCCCGGAACGGAATTCCACACAGAGAAAGCGGCCCCGCCGCTCCGGATG
>CALICR010000177.1 GCA_938049125.1 uncultured Clostridia bacterium | reverse complement strand
ACCGCCGCAACGAGACTCTGAGCCGGATACAGCAGTCCGTGGGCCGCATCTCCGCGCTGATGAATCCCCTCACCTACGTGCTCATCAACCTGGCCGTCATTCTGCTCATTCGCACCGGCGCACACCAGGTGGACGTGGGCCTGCTCGACCAGGGCAGCGTTGTCGCCCTCTATAACTATATGGCCCAGATCCTCGTAGAGCTCATCAAGCTGGCCAACCTCATCATCACCATCTCGAAGTCCCTGGCCTGTGCCAAGCGCATCCAGGGCGTGCTGGACCTCCAGCCCTCGCTGGAGCGTACCGCCCCCGCAGCGGCGGAGCCGCAGGCCGCCAAGGTTGAGTTCCGCGGCGTCGCCCTGCGCTACCACGGCGCGGGCGCCGACGCCCTGACGGGCATCTCCTTCCGGGCCGCGCCGGGTGAGACCATCGGCATCATCGGCGGCACCGGCTCCGGCAAGTCGTCCCTCGTCGGCCTCATCCCCCACTTCTACGACGCCACCGCCGGAACGGTCCTGGTGGACGGCGTGGACGTCAAGTCCCAGGACCCGGAGGCCCTCCGGAAAAAGATCGGCATCGTGCCCCAGAAGGCCGTGCTGTTCCAGGGTACCATCCGCGAAAATCTCCTCTGGGGCGACCCGAACGCCGACACGGCGGCGCTCCGGCAGGCGCTGGAGGTCTCCCAGGCCGCCGAGATCGTGGCGGGCAAGGAGGGCGGCCTCGATGCGCCCGTGGAGCAGGGCGGCAAGAACTTCTCCGGCGGCCAGCGCCAGCGCCTGACCATCGCCCGGGCCCTCACCCGGCGGCCGGAAATTCTCATTCTCGACGACAGCGCCTCGGCGCTGGACTTCGCCACGGACGCGCGGCTGCGCCAGGCTATCCGGTCCCTCAGCCCCCGGCCCACCACCTTCATCGTCTCCCAGCGCACCGCCTCCATCCGGCGGGCGGACCGCATCCTCGTCCTGGACGACGGCGCGCTCGTCGGCATCGGCACCCACGAGGAGCTGCTGCGGACCTGCCCGGTCTATCAGGAGATCCACAATTCCCAGTACGCCAGGGAGGAGGCCTGACATGAAACATTCCGGAACGCTGCGCACGGTCCTGCGCCACATCCGCCGCTATCTCGGGCTGCTCGTCCTCTCCATCCTTCTGGCCGCTGTCACCGTCGTGCTGACGCTGCTGCTGCCCATCCTCTTCGGCAAGGCCATCGACTGCATCGTCTCCGCCGGGGCCGTGGACTTCGCGGCCATGGAGCCGCTGCTGCGCGGCACGCTCTTCGTCATCCTCGGCACCGCCGCAGCCCAGTGGCTCATGAACGTCTGCAACAACAGAATCACCTACTGCGTCATCCGTGACATCCGCGCCGAGGCCTTCCACAAACTCCAGGTCCTGCCCCTCAGCTATCTGGACGCCCACCCCTACGGCGAGATCGTCAGCCGCATCATCGCCGATGCAGACCAGTTCGCCGAGGGCCTGCTCATGGGCTTCACCCAGCTGTTCACCGGTGTGCTCACCATCCTCGGAACCATCGCCTTCATGTTCTCCATCCACGGCTGGATCGCCCTGCTGGTCATCCTCATCACGCCGCTGTCCCTCTTCGCCGCGAAGTTCATCGCCTCCCGGACCTACAGGATGTTCAAGCTCCAGTCCGAGGTCCGCGGCGAGCAGACCGCCTTCCTCGACGAGATGATCCACAACCAGAAGGTCGTCCAGGCCTTCGGCCGCACCGAGGCCAGCATGGCCGAATTCGACGAGCTGAACGACCGGCTGGAGCGCTGCTCCCTCAAGGCCATCTTCTTTTCCTCCATCACGAACCCGGTCACGCGCTTCGTCAACAACATCGTCTACGCGGGCGTGGCCCTGGCGGGCGCGCTGGCCGCCATCGGCGGCGGGCTGACCATCGGCAGCCTCTCCGCCTTCCTCAGCTACGCCACCCAGTACACAAAGCCCTTCAACGAGATCTCCAGCGTCGTCACGGAGCTCCAGAACGCCCTGGCCTGCGCGGCCCGGCTCTTTGCGCTCATCGACGAGCCGGCCCAGGTGAGCGACGCGGGCTGCCCGGCTCTGCCGCCCGCCGAAGGCGCGGTGACGCTGGAGGACGTCCGCTTCTCCTACGTCCCGGACCGGCCCCTCATTGAGGGTCTCAGCCTCGACGTGAAGCCAGGCCAGCGCATCGCCATCGTCGGCCCCACGGGCTGCGGCAAGACCACGCTCATCAACCTGCTGATGCGCTTCTACGATGTGGACGGCGGCGCCATTCGCGTGAACGGCCAGGACATCCGGGACGTCACCCGGCACAGCCTGCGCAGCAGCTACGGCATGGTACTCCAGGAGACCTGGCTCCAGTCCGGCACCATCCGGGACAACATCTCCATGGGCCGCCCCGGCGCATCCGAGGATGACATTCTGGCCGCGGCCCGGGCCGCTCACGCGGACGGCTTCATCCGCCGCCTGCCCCAGGGCTACGACACCGTCATCGGCGAGGACGGCGGCACCCTGTCCCAGGGCCAGAAGCAGCTGCTCTGCATCGCGCGTATCATGCTCTGCCTGCCGCCCATGCTGATTCTCGACGAGGCCACCTCCTCCATCGACACCCGGACGGAGGTCCACATCCAGGAGGCCTTCGCCTCCCTCATGAGGGGCCGCACCAGCTTTATCGTCGCCCACCGGCTCTCCACCATCCGCGAGGCGGACCGCATCCTTGTCATGAAGGACGGCCACATCGTCGAGAGCGGCACTCATACGGAGCTGCTTGCCCGCGGCGGCTTCTACGCCTCGCTCTACAACAGCCAGTTTGACCACACGGCCTGAACAAGAAAGGAACCACCATGGAGCTTTTTGACCCGGTCCTCCTCCGTTCGCCCCTCTTTGACGGCATGAGCGAGGCGGACATCCGCAGCGTCCTCACCTGTATGCAAGCCATGCGGCGCAGCTATGCCCGGCGCGAGACCGTCCTGGAGGCTGGCCAGCCTGCCCGGTGGATCGGCGTCGTGCTCCGCGGCTCCGTGCGCATCGAAAAGCTCGACTACTACGGAAACCGCAGCGTCCTTGCGACGCTGGATCCGCCGGACCTCTTCGGCGAGGCCTTTGCCTGCGCCGGAACACAGCTGTCGGTCCGGGCCGAGGCCGCGGAGGAGAGCGCCGTGCTGCTGCTGGACAGCCGCCGCATCACCGCGCCCTGCGCCAGCTGCTGCCCCTTCCATAGCCGGATGATCCGGAACCTCATGCAGGTGCTGGCCCGGAAGAATCTGCTGCTGAACCAAAAGCTGGAGATCGTCTCCCGGCGCACCACCCGGGAAAAGCTCCTCGCCTACTTCTCTGCCGAGGCCCGGCGCGTCGGGTCCAGCGACTTTACGCTCCCCTATGACCGCCAGACCCTGGCGGACTACCTCGGCGTGGACCGCAGCGCCATGTCCGCGGAGATCGGGCGGCTCCGGGACGACGGCCTCATTGAGGCCGACCGCCGCCGCATCCGTCTGCTGCGTCCTGAGGACGGGGTGTAAACCAAAATCAAATTCGGAGTATGTCATGAAAAAGAATGTTTCCCCGCTTCGTCCCGGCGAGCTGAAGCCACAGCTCCTGGAGGTGGCGCGGCTGAGCCTGCCCGCCATCCTGACGCAGATCACCACCATCGCCATGCAGTACATCGACTCCGCCATGGTGGGCACCCTCGGTGCCAACGCCTCGGCGGCCATCGGGCTCGTGACCTCCAGCACCTGGCTCTTCAGCGGCGTGACCTACGCCGTCTCCACGGGCTTCTCCGTCCAGGTGGCCCACCACATCGGCGGCAGCCGGGACCGGGAGGCCCGGAGCGTCGTGCGCCACGGGCTGCTGACAGCGCTGCTCTTCGCCGCGCTGCTCTGTCTGCTGGGCGTCTCCGTCAGCGGTTCCCTGCCCCGCTGGCTCGGCGGCGACGAAGCCATTCTCGCGGACGCCTCGGCCTATTTCCTTGTATTCTCTCTGACGCTGCCCTTCTCGCAGCTCAATTCCCTGACGGCCTCCTTCCTCCAGTGCAGCGGCGACATGGTAACGCCCAGCATCCTGAACGCCGTCATGTGCATCCTGGATGTGGGCTTCAACGCCCTGTTCATCCCGCGGCTCGGCGTGCTGGGCGCGGGCATCGGCACGGCCTCGGCCTACACCGTCGTCAGCCTCATCATGGCCTTCCGCTGCTGCGTCGCCGACCGGCGGCTGCACCTGCGGCGCGGCGAGCCCTTCCGCTTCGACGGCAGCATTCTCCTGCAGGCCTTTCGGCTCGGCTCACCCCTGGCGGTCCAGGAGGTAGCCATGAACAGCGCCATGGTGGCCGCCACGAAGATCATCGCACCCCTGGGGGCCGTGGCCATCGCGGCGAACTCCTTCGCCGTCACCGCCGAGGGCCTCTGCTATATGCCGGGCTACGGCATTTCCTCCGCCGCCACGACGCTGGTTGGCCTGCGCATCGGCGCGGGGCAGCACCGGGAGGCCCGGAGCTTCGGCAGCATCTGCATCGTCCTGGGCGGCGCGTTCA
>CALICR010000176.1 GCA_938049125.1 uncultured Clostridia bacterium | reverse complement strand
CGCTACTTCTTCTACAACGGCGGCAACGACTCCATGGACACCTGCGAGAAGGTCTCCCGCTACATGGCGAAGGTTGGCTATGAGTGCCGCGTCATGGGCGTGCCCAAGACCATCGACAACGACCTCTTCGGCACGGACCACTGCCCCGGCTTTGCCTCCGCCGCCAAGTATATCGCCACCTCCATCATGGAGGTCAGCCGCGACGCCCACGTCTATGACACCGGCATGATCACCATCATCGAGTGCATGGGCCGCCACGCCGGCTGGCTCACCGCCGCCGCCGCACTGGCAAACCTGACCGGCGACGGTCCCGACTTCGTCTACCTGCCCGAGGTCGATTTCGACATGGATAAATTCATCGAGGACGTCAGCGCCTGCTATAAGAAGAACGGCAACTGCATCGTCGCCGTCTCCGAGGGCATCCACTATGCCGACGGCTCCTTCGTCTCCGAGGCGAAGACCTCCGCGACGGACGGCTTCGGCCATGCCCAGCTCGGCGGTCTCGCCGCGCATCTGGCCAGCGTCATGAAGGAGCGCACCGGCGCCAAGGTCCGCGGCATCGAGCTGAGCCTGCTCCAGCGCTGCGCCGCCCACTGCGCCTCCGGCACCGACATCCAGGAGTCCTTCGCCTCCGGCAAGGCCGCCGTGGAAGCCGCCGTCGCGGGCCAGACCGGCAAGATGGTCGGCTTCGAATGCGACCGCACCAACGGCTACGTCTGCAAGACCAAGCTCTTCGACCTCAAGGAGGTCGCCAACTTCGAGAAGAAGCTCCCGCGCGAGTGGATCAACGAAGCGGGCAACAACGTGAATCAGGGCTTCATCGACTACTGCCTGCCCCTCATTCAGGGCGAGACGCCTATGGTCAAGGAGAACGGCCTGCCCCGCTTCTGCAGGCTCAAGAAGGTCTTCGCCGAGTAAGTTTCCTCTACAGGGTATACAAAAAGCATCCCGTCCGCGGACGGGATGCTTTTTCATGGCCGGGCGCTCAGCCCCAGCCGCTGACACCGCTGTAGTCGATGGTCAGATCCGCACCCTCGAAGGTGCCGTTCAGCTTGGAGAGGGTCCGGTCGTAGGCCTCGGTGCCCTCCTCGTAGAGCGTGGGCTGGTAGGTGTTGCGGTCCTGGGCACTGCTGACGCAGCAGGGCAGGAGCGTCGTCTCGCCCAGGCGGACGGAGCTGCCCTGGCGAATGATCTCCTGGCGCACCACCACCGTGTCCTTGTCCCGGGGGTTCGTGTTGCCGCCGAAGGAGAAATTGCCGACGCTGTAGAAAATGATGCCGTCGCCGTACTCCTCCACGGGCTGGAGCACGTGGGGATGGTGGCCATAGACGATGTCGGCCCCGGCGTCAATGGCCAGATGGCCCAGGCGCTGCTGCTCCTCGGTGGGGTGGTACTTGCCCTCGTCGCCCCAGTGGAGCGAGGCGATGACCACGTCGGCCTCGGCGTCCAGCTTCTGGATCGCCGCCGTCACCTCGGCGTCGTCGAACTTGAAATACCCGGCGTAGACACCGATGGTCAGGCCGCTCTCCGTGGTGTAGAGCTTCGTCTTGTTCCGCTCGCAGTAGGCGAGGCCTGCGCTTTGGAGCGCCGCAATGGTCTCGTCGTAGCCCTCGTAGCCGTAGTCATAGATGTGGTTGTTGGCGTAGCTGACGAACTCCACGGAGCTGCCGGTCAAAATGTTCGTATAGGCCGTGGGGCCACGGAAGGCAAACATCTTGTCCGAGACGACGGCCACGTCCGTGAGGTCGCATTCGAGGTTCGCGATGGTAAAATCGTCGCTCTCGAAGAGGTCGCGCACGTTGGCGAAGGGGTAGTCGTAGTTATCCTTGACCACACCTACGAAGGTGCCCTCGCCGCCGTAGCTCATGGCGTCGGTGGCCAGCGTGCAGTCGCCCACCAGCGTCAGCAGGAACGACTCCTCCTCCACAGGCTCATAGATCAGCGTGGCGGAGACCTGCTCGTCCTCCTGGAGGTCCGGCAGGGCGCTCTCCTGCTGGGCCGCCTCCTCGGCGGCGGCGTCCTGACGCTGCGCCATCTGCTGAGACGTCCGGGCCTGGATCGCCGCGTCCTGGCTCTTGAGCCGCTTCGTCAGCAGTACGCCGAACAGCACCGCCTCCGCCAGCAGCACCAGCACCGTCACAAGGAGAATGCTTCGGATGATCGGATTCTTCATGGAGTCACCCCTTGGCCTTGAATGAAAGACGCTGCCTGCCGGACACAGCAGACCCGGCAGGCAGCGCCGTACTATTCTTTATTTTCGCACAGAATACGCCCAAAAATCAAGTCTTTTTTGCTTCATTTTCCGCCCTTGATGGACTTCATCCGGTCAGCGTGACTCAGAATGCGCTTGCGGATGCGGATATTCTTGGGCGTGACCTCCAGCAGCTCGTCGTCCGCCAGATATTCGAGGCTCTGCTCCAGGGAGAGGACCTTCGGGGACGTCAGACGCAGCGCCTCGTCGGAGCCGGCGGCGCGCATGTTGGTGAGCTGCTTCTTCTTGCAGACGTTGACGGACATATCCTCGTTCCGGGAGCAGACGCCGACGACCATGCCCGCATAGACCGGCGTGCCCGGCCCGATGAAGAGCTGGCCGCGCTCCTGGGCGTTGAAGAGGCCGTAGGAGCAGGCCTCGCCGGACTCGAAGGCCACAAGGGAGCCGCTGCTGCGGCGCTCGATCTCGCCCTTCATGGGCGCGTAGGAGTCGAGAACCGAGGACATGATGCCCTCGCCGCGGGTATCTGTCAGGAACTCGTTGCGGTAGCCGAAGAGGCCCCGGGCAGGAACGAGGAACTCGAGGCGGTACCGACTGCCCACGGGCGTCATGGACACGAGGTCGCCCTTGCGCTGGCCGATCTTCTCAATGACGGAGCCCATGGAGGTGTCCGGCACGTCGGCCACCATGCGCTCGATGGGCTCGCAGGTGACGCCGTCGATCTCCCGGGTCAGCACGCGCGGCGTGGAGACCTGGAACTCGTAGCCCTCGCGGCGCATGGTCTCGATGAGGATGGAGAGGTGCATTTCGCCGCGGCCCGCGACGTTGAAGGCGTCAGTGCCCTGCTCGGTAACGCGCAGGGAGACGTCCTTCAGCAGCTCGCGCTGCAGGCGGTCCCGGAGGTTCCGGGAGGTAACGTATTTGCCCTCGCGGCCCGCGAAGGGGCTGTCATTGACGGAGAAGGTCATCTCCATGGTCGGCGGGGAAATCTTGACGAAGGACAGCGGCTCCACCGCGTCGGCGACACAGATGGTGCGGCCGATGGTGATGTCGGAGATGCCGGAAAACGCGACGATCTCGCCCGCGCCGGCCTCCTGGACCGGCTTCTTTCCCAGGCCGTCGAACTCGTAGAGTGCCACGACCTTACCCTTTTCGAGGTACTCCTTGTCGTGGTAGTCGCAGATCATGACCTCCTGATTCTGGCGCATGACGCCGCGCTCGATGCGGCCAATGGCGATGCGGCCCACGTATTCATTATAATCAATGGAGGAGACCAGCAGCTGGAGCGGACCGCCGCGGTCGCCGGAGGGAGCCGGGATATAGTTGACGATGGTGTCAAACAGCGGCTGGAGGTCGGTGCCCACCTCGTGGGGGCCGTAGGCCGCAGTGCCCTGGCGGCCGGAGCAGAAGATCGTCGGAGACTCAAACTGCTCCTCCGTGGCGTCGAGGTCGAGCAGCAGCTCCAGCACCTCGTCCACGACCTCGTCGATCCGGGCGTCGGGCTTGTCGATCTTGTTGATGACCACGATAACCTTGTGGCCCAGCTCCAGGGCCTTTTGGAGCACGAAGCGGGTCTGGGGCATGGGGCCCTCCGCCGCATCGACCAGCAGCAGAACGCCGTTGACCATCTTCAGGATGCGCTCGACCTCGCCGCTGAAATCGGCGTGGCCCGGCGTGTCCACGATGTTGATTTTCGTGCCCTTGTAGTGTACCGCCGTATTTTTGGCAAGAATGGTGATGCCGCGCTCCCGCTCCAGATCGCCGGAGTCCATGACGCGCTCGACCGTCGCCTGATTTTCCCGATAAACGCCGCCCTGCTTGAGCATCTGGTCGACCAGCGTCGTCTTGCCGTGGTCAACGTGGGCGATAATGGCAATATTTCTGATATTTTCCTGCTCCATAGCTGCCTCCAGAACCTCGTTTCCGCCGGGCGGAGCCTGTCCGCGCAGCGGGTCTCTTCCTATTCTCTCTAATGTGCTCAACAAAGAGAAAATATAGCACAGTTTTCGGAGGATTTCAAGATTTTTCTTCAAATCAAGCCGTATTTTTGAAACTTTCCCGGGAAATGGAGAACGGCGGGGAGCCTGCTCCCCGCCGCCCGCTCATGTAGCTCAGCAGCCGCAGCCGCAGCTGTCACCGCACCCGCTGCTGCATCCGTTGCTGCAGCCGCAACCGCAGCTCCCGTTGCTGCCGCAGAGCAGTACGATGATGATGAGCAGGATGATCCACCACCAGTTGTTGCCGAAGGCGCAGAAGCCGGAACTGTTGCAAGACATATAACGTACCTCCCAGATGAATTTCGGAGCGGTCAACGCTCATTCCATGTTATGCCGGGGGCTCGCTTTGGTGCGTGCCGGGGCGAAAAGACGCGCGGCGCAGCCATAAGGCCGCGCCGCTCCGGTTCAGCTCCCGTACATCTCATCCAGCGTTACGAACTGGTAGCCCGCCTCCTCCCATTTCGTCAGCAGCTCGTCGAGAATGTCGGCGTTCGTCTTCGATGTAAGGTGGAGCAGCACGATGGCCCCGTTGTGGATGCGCGGCAGGAGCTTCGAGAAGGCCTCCTCCCGGGTGGGCTGCTTGTCGTTGAGCCAATCCACATAGGCGAGGCTCCAGAATACGGTCCGGTAGCCCAGCTTTTTCGCCTGCTTCAAATTCTCCTCGGAGTAGACGCCCTGGGGCGGGCGGTAATACTTCGACATCTCCTTGCCCGTGATGTTGCGGTACAGCTCCTCCACCGACGTCAGCTCCTTTGCAAAGGCCGCCTCGTCGGCAATCTCGGACATATCCCGGTGGTGGTAGGTGTGGTTGCCGATGGTGTGGCCCTCGTCGGTCATGCGCTGCACCAGCTCCGGGTTCTGCTCCAGAAAGTTGCCCACCAGAAAAAACGTGGCCGGGGCGTTGTGCTTTTTCAGGGCATCCAGAATTTTCTCCGCATAGCCGTTCTCGTAGCCCGCGTCGAAGGTCAGGGCGATCTTCGGCTCGGACGTATCGCCGATGTACTTGGCGTCGTAGGCGTCCAGGGATGCCTGGCTCACGGTGCCGCTGGGCGCGGCGCCCTCCTGCTGGAAGCTGAGGCCCCAGGCCCCGGTCGGCACGGCGCGGCGCGCAGCGAAGAAGCTGTAGACCGCCAGAAGCAGCAGCACGGTCAGGCAGCCCACCAGCGTCACGCGAAATTTCCTTGTTCTCACGAAAATCACCTCACCGGAGCCTATGCCCCGTCCCCGGCGCATATGCAGGCCTTTTCAAACGGGGAAAACCGTGGTATACTAATAAGTAATTTTTTGAGAGATCGAGGCGATCCCATGGACGATGCAATGCGGCCGGTGGCCTTTTTCGACTCCGGGCTGGGCGGCATCAGCGTGCTCCGCGCCGCCCGGCGCGTCCTGCCCTTCGAGAATTATGTCTACTACGGCGACAGTGCCCACGCCCCCTACGGCACGCGGCCGCCGGAGGAGATCCGCACCCTCGCCATGGCCGTGACGGAGAAGGTCCTGGCCCTGGGGGCCAAGGCCGTCGTCGTGGCCTGCAACACCGCCACCGGTGAGGCCGTGGACGCCATGCGCGCCCGCTGGCCCGAGGTGCCCATCATCGGCGTGGAGCCCGCCATCAAGCCCGCGGCGGAGGCCCACCCCGGCGGCACCGTGCTGGTGCTGGCGACGCCCATGTGCGTCAAAAGCCGCCGCTTTCTGGAGCTCCAGCGCCGCTTCTCCCGGGAGACGCGGGTCATCCCCGTCCCCTGTCCCGGGCTCATGGAGTTCGTGGAGCGCGGCGAGCTGGACAGCCCGGCCCTCCGGGCCTACCTCGACGAGCGCCTGGCCCCCTGGCGCGGCCAGCGCATCGACGCCGCCGTGCTGGGCTGCACCCACTACCCCTTCCTGCGCGCCGCCATCACCGCGGCCCTGCCGCCGGAGACGGAGCTCATCGACGGCAACGCGGGCATCACGGCCCAGCTCTGCCGCCGCCTGGACGAGCACGGCCTCCGGAATCCCGGCCCCCACCCCGGCGAGGTCCGCTTTTTCAACTCCCTTGGCACCGAAGAAATTCTCCGCCTGAGCCGGCAGCTCCTCTCGCTGCCGGAGTAGCCCCCCGCTTCCCTTGTTTTCGCGCGTCCGCCGCGCTAGGATGAGATCGTCTCCTCCCGGAACGGCGCGCGCGGCGGCTTTTCCTGACGCCTGCCCCTGCTCCCCGCGGCGCAGAGGCGGGCGCTTTTTGCCGCTGCGGAGTCCCGGAGACAGAAGGAAACTGCCGAATGTTGTAATTTTGAATAAAATAAGCGTTTCCTTAACGGATTCTTTATACAAAATGTGAAAATCCCATTGACACTTCCGCAGACGCTCTGGTAGACTGGGGGAAAGAAAGCGGGCAGGCCCGCTTTCCGAGGGACCACGTCCGCAATTCCAGCGCGACCATCAGACCAAAGGAAGACAGGCCGCAGATGCCGCCATGGCTGCATCTGCTCACAGGGAAAGGACGGAGAACATATGAAGAAGAAACTGCTCAGTCTCTGCCTCGCGCTGCTGATGCTGCTGACCATGCTTCCGGTCACGGCTCTGGCGGCAGGCCCAGGCAGCCACGGCGAAGCCTACGACCATGTCGACGTCAAAATCGCCAGCAGGTACACCATCAACGTCAACGGCACGGACCAGACGCTGGAGGGCCGGATGGACCCAAAGACCATCAAGGTCGAGATCAGGCGTCAGGGCGCCAGCTCACTCATCTTTGACTTTTCCACGTACAACGTTACACAGCGCACGGAAACCGACGGGCCGGAATACCACATCGATCTTCAGGAGGCATTTCCCGCGAACGCCATTGAGTGGGACGGCACATCATTCAAGATGAAGAACGTCTATGTCAGCGGCCGCATCCTGCTCTCCAACGTACCGCAGGCCCTCAAGGACCTGCTGCCCAAGACCCAGGACGGCACAAATTACATCGATCTCACGGACTATTACTACACCGGCGTGCAGGAGTGCACCGGCGGCAACGGCATGAGAAGCAAGGGCCGGACCGGTACCCCCAGCGGTCTCGACCTCTACATCACCGCAGACGGCCTGGAGCTGGTGCTGACCAAGGGCCGCCTGGCCATTCAGAAGACCGTCGTGAACGAGAGCGGCGAGGCGCTGCCCGACAGCACCGCCTTCTCCTACACCCTCACCAAGGACGGCGCGCCGGTCTATTTCCTGAACAACGCCTATGTCGGCGCGGAGACTGCCGGGGCCTCTTCCACCGTGACCGTCCGCGGCGGCGAGACCGTCACCCTGACGGACCTGCCCGCGGGCACCTACACCATCACGGAGCAGCAGCAGCCGGGCTACATCATCCGCAGCATCGACGGCGAAAGCAGCACCACGAATTACAGCAAGGACTACGTCATCAAGGCAAAGAACGACGAGTCCATCCCCGTGGCGGTCTTCACCAACACGAAGCTGACGGAGCTGGGCGGCATCAGCCTCGCCAAGGTCTCTGAGGGCCTTGCGGCCTATGATCTCCCCTCTCCCAACCCCACCGTTGCCATCTATGCGGCGGAGAACGGCGAGAAGACCGGCAACGCCCTCTGGACCGGCACGCTGACTGCCAACGGCGACCGCATCTACCTGAATTCCCTCCTGCCCGGCGGCACCTACCTGCTGGAGGAGACCAATGCCGACATGGACGGCTTCATCCGCACCACGACCTTGAACGGCAGCGGCAGCCTGCTCTTCACCGTCACCGCCGGGGAGACCGTCATGCTGACGCTCCGCAACGTCTATGAAGAAGAGCCGCAGCTCCCTGAGGCCACCCTGCTGACGCTCCGGAAGGTGGACGGCGTGACCGGCGACGAGCTGGCGGGTGCGGAATTCACCGTCTACGCCGACTCTGCGCTGACCAAAAGCATCGCCACACTGACTACAGATGAAAACGGCGAACTGACCTACCCCCTCACCGAGGCCGGAACGCTTTCCCTCAAGGAGACCAAGGCCCCCGCGGGTTATCTGCCCTCCGGGAACGTCTATACGCTGGACGTCACCCTGAACAAGGAGCTGAATTATTACGAGCTGGACGTCCAGCTGGGCGGCCGCTCCATCGAGCTGCCCGACGGCATCCTGTTTGTTGAAAACACCCCCGCCGTGGAGCTGGTCCTTCACAAGGAATGGGTGAACGACACCGCGGATGTCCGCCCTGACGCCGTCACCATCGAGGTGCGGAATGGCGAGGCCGTGGCCGCCGAGGTCACACTGACCGCCGCGGGCCAGTGGACCGGCCGGGCCACGCTGCCAAAGTATGACGAGAACGGCGGCGAAATCGCTTACACGCTCCGCGAGAAGAACGTCCCCGCGCACTATACGCCCGCCTACGACGGCCTCACCGTCACGAACACCTACGACCCGCCCGCGCCGCCTCCGGAGATCAAGACCGTGGAGAAGACCGTGGTCAAGGTCTGGGCCGACGGCGATGACCAGGACGGCCTGCGGCCCGACGCCGTCACCGTGCAGCTCTATGCCGGCGGCAAGGCCACTGGAAACTCCGTCAAGCTGACCGCGGACGGCAAATGGACCTATACCTGGAAGGACCTGCCGGAGACCACGGAGAACGGCACCGCCATCGTCTACACCGTCCAGGAGACCGACACGCCCAAGGGCTATACCGCCTCCTACAGCGCCGACGGCTTCACCATCACGAACACCCACGAGCCGTCGAAGGTGGACGTCACTGTCGTGAAGAAGTGGGTGGACGGCGACAGCAAGACCCGTCCCACCGAGATCACCGTCCAGCTCTACGCCGACGGCAAGGCCCTGGGCGACCCCGTCAAGGTGACGAAGGACGGCAAGTGGAACTACACCTGGAAGGCCCTCCCCGCCTATGCTGCGGGCAAGGAGATCGTCTACACGACGAAGGAAGTGAAGGTGCCGGACGGCTACAACGCAACCTACAGTAAGGACGGCCTGACCATCACGAACACGCTGAAGTCCACCCCCAAGACCGGCGACAGCGCCAACCTCTGGCTCTACGGCGGCCTCATGCTCGTCTGCCTCGCCGCCCTCGCAGTCCTGCTCCTCACCAAGAAAAAGCACGGCAGATCCTGACCGGCTGGCCGCATAGGGATCATCTGAACGAAACGACCGCCCCGCATGGCACAAGCCATGCGGGGCAGCTTTGTCTGCTGCCTCTTTCGGAGTAACATACTGCGGTCCCGGCCCGGCACACAGGATAGCCCGCCCCTGCGCCCGTGCTGCCCCACACCGTGGGCTCGCCTCAGTGGCCCAATTGAGGGCATTCAGGCCCTCAATTGCGTGCCGCTCTCTGACCCTCTCTCCGCTGCCGCTCTGCGTCTGAGCCTCCGTCGGCGCAAGGCATCCCGCCCGTTGATCCTCCATTCTGCCGCCCCTGCCTTGTTCCACCTTCGGGACATACAGAATGCCCCGGATGCGGTTTCCACCGCATCCGGGGCGCTGTTTTTCGAAATCAGGAGTTCTTCATCTCGTCGATGGCTTCCTTTTTGTCCTTGGCCATGGCCTTAGCGAGCCAATCCTTTCCGTCCACGAAGCGGGCGACGATGTAGGAGACGACGTAGTCGCCGGCGGCGTTGACCATGGTGGCCGGGGGATCGATCAGGTTGCCGATGGCCAGCGCGATGGGATACGCGACCGCCAGCTGATCCGGGAAGAAGATGGTGCAGAGTACCAGCTCGCCGGTGCCGCCGCCGCCGGGGATGCCGGACATGGCGACCGAGGAGAACACGGCGACGATGACAGCCAGGATGGCGCGGCCCGTGCCGAAGTCCTGCCCGAAGATGCCGAAGAGGAAAGCCACCTTCATAATGGCGGACATGGCGCTGCCGTCCATGTGCATCGTCGCGCCCATGGGCACCACGATCTCACTGATGTCCTTGGGGATGCCGGTCTCTTCCGCAACCTCCAGGTTCGTGGGGATGGTCGCAACGGAGGAGCAGGTGCCGAAGGAGACCGCCGCCGGGCGGAACAGCTTCTTGAACATGAGCTTCGCCGCACCCTTGCCGCCGCCGAAGCGGGCGTAGATCGGGAAGAAAACGAACATGTAGACAAAGCACACCACGTAGTAGATGATGAGCGTGCGGCTGTAGTCGCCGATGAGCTCCGGGCCGTAGGTCGCCACGAGGTAGGCGAAGAAGCCGAAGAAGCCGATGGGTGCATAGTAGGTGATGATCTTGACGGTCTTCATGATACAGTTGGTGAGGTCCGCCAGGATGGCCGCGGTCTTGGTCTCCGGACCGCCGGACATCTGCACGCCAAAGCCGAAGAGAATGGCAGCCACGATCAGCGGAAGGATTGCGCGGCGGCTCAGCAGCTCCATGAAGTCTGGCTTCGTGAAGAAGTTGATGATCATGTCCGCGACGCCCAGCGTGTCGCCGACCTCGCCCTCGACCGCCGTGTAGCGGCCCGAGACCAGCGGAATCAGCCGCACAATCACGTACATGATAACGGCGGCAATGGCAGCCGTCACCACGAATGTGACGATGGTGACGCCCATGACCTTACCGGCCCGCTTGGGGGTCTTCATGTTCGCAATGGCGGAGGCGATGGAGCAGAACACCATCGGCACCACGACGCAGAACATCATGTTGATGAACACGGTGCCGAGCGGCTCCAGCGCGGTCGCGCCGGGCCAGACCGCGCCGACGATGCAGCCCGCAACGATGCCGGTCAACATACAGATGATAAACCAGTAGTCCTTCAGAAACGATCTTTTCTTCACAGATTGTCCCTCCAATATGATTTCATTCTCTCAGGTCAGTGCTTCGCTCAGCTCTTCGTCCGTGATCTCGCCCTCGCAGACCATGTTGGTCGGGCCGGTGAGGAAGAGATTCCGGACGCGCCCCGCCTCCTGGTCCACGGTGACGCGGAGCAGGCCGCCGGGCATCCGGACCGCCGTGTCCCGGCCGGAGACCCGGCCCAGCAGCGTCAGCACCGTGACCAGGGAACCGGCACCGGTGCCGCAGGCGTAGGTAAAATCCTCCACGCCGCGCTCAAAGGTCCGGGCCACAATCTCGTCTGGGCCGACGATCTCGCAGAAGTTGACGTTCGCGCCCTTGGGATAGGCCGGATGGGAGCGGAGCGTCCGCCCCAGCTCGAAGAGGTCGGCGTTGGACTTTTCCCGCAGCCCCTCCAGCGGGATCACCGCATGGGGCAGGCCGGGGTCGCCCAGCTCCACATAGCCGCCCTGCCAGGTGCGGCCCAGGGCCTCTACCGGGCAGTCCAGCCGGATCACCGTCGGATCGTTGAGCCGGATGCGGTAGTTCCTGCGATCAATGCGCCGTCCTGTCACGAGACCGGCGGTGGTCTCCACCCGCTGCGTCTCCCCCGCCAGGCCCAGCTCGAAGCCATAGCGGCAGATGCAGCGCGCACCGTTGCCGCACATCTCGCCGAGGGAGCCGTCGGAGTTGAAGAAGAGCATCCGGTAGTCGCCGCCGTGCTGCGCCGGGACCACCGCCATCAGGCCGTCGGCCCCGATGGAGAGATGCCGCTCGCAGAGCGTCCGCGCCAGCGCCGGAAAAGCCGATTCGGGCACGCTGCCGTCCAAGTCGTTCAGGATCAGGAAGTCGTTTCCCGCACCGTTCATCTTGTGAAACTTCATCGGCTCACCTCCCAGTTTCTTACTTAGTATATCAGCAGGAATTCCCGCTGTAAACACACGGTGTGCGCATTATTGTGCAAATCCTGCGCTCATCCCCGACGCTGGTCTGCGGAGGGCGACGCGCCGAAGCGCTTCCGGTAGGCCCGGGAGAACGTGGAATAGTCCTGGTAGCCGCTGCGGTAGCAGGCCTCGGTGACGCTCTGGCCGCTCTGGAGCAGCTGGCGCGCCAGCAGCAGGCGCTTTTCCGCCACGTAGCTGTGGATGGTATAGCCCGTCTCCTCCTTGAAGCGGCGCATCATATGGTACTTGCTGATGTAGAACCGCTCGGCGATGTCGTCGATGGACAGCGGCTCCGTCAGGTTCAGGCTCAGGTACTGGAGGATGGAGACGATCTTCGAGTCGCCCGCCGTGGCCGTGATGTAGCGGTTCCGGGACGTGACCCGGTTCACCTCCACCATGAGCTGAATCAGCAGAGACTGGCGGAGCAGCTCCGCGCCGAATTCCTGCTCCCCTTCCGCCTCCTCCAGGGCCTGGAGCAGGCTGCGGATGCGGTCCGTGGCAGCGCTGTGGTAGACATAATGAAAGTCCGACTGGGCCCGGGCGAAGCAGGCCCCGAGGTCGCAGTCCCCGGCCCGGGGGCGGCTCAGGTACTCCGGCGAGAGGTAGAGGATCACGCGCTCGTAGAAGACGCCGCGCTCCGCCTCCGGGCGGTGGATGCTGCCGCGGCCCACCAGGACGAAGTCCCCGGGGCGCAGGTCGTAGCGCTCGCCCTCGATGGCATAGCCGGTCCGGCCCGCCAGGAGGAAAATGATCTTGTGGAAGGTGTGATAGTGGTAGGCCATGGGGCCAAGCTTGTCGTCCGCCAGGTGAAACAGGCGGAAATCCTCCCGAAGGTAGCCCCTTTTCTCGTAGCTCAGCGGTTCCATACCGTTCCCTCCCCGCATAATTTGCACTCAGTATAGCACAGATCATGCAAATTGTGCAAAACTTTTTTCGCATTTCTGCGGTCTCGTTTACAATTCGTTCACGCTTCCGCCACCCGGGCATGGTAGAATGTTTATGAAAGGAGGCCTGTCCGTTATGAATATCCTGTTTTTCCTGACGCCGAAGGCCAGCTGCTCCTACCTGTATTCCGACTTCACCATCCGGCAGGCACTGGAGCGCATGGAGCTTTCCGGCTATTCGGCGATCCCGATCCTGGACCGGGATGGGAAATACGTCGGCTCCCTGACGGAGGGCGACCTGCTCTGGGCCTCTAAGGACCTCTGCCGCATGGACCTCAAGCAGACCGAGGAGCACGGCATCATGGAGATCAAGCACCGCCGCGACAACGCGCCGGTGGCCGTCACCACGGACATTGAGGACCTGCTCACCAAGGCCGTCGATCAGAACTTCGTGCCCGTCATCGACGACAAGGGCAGCTTCATCGGCATCATCACCCGCCGCGCCATCATGCGCTACTGCCTGGACACCTACATCACCCCCGAGGAAGCGGCGGTGAAGTGACCGCATACCGAACCTCCGCCCGGCCGGACCGCAGCGTCCCGCCGGGCTGTTTGCGTCCCGAGGGCCGGACCGTTCAGCTCCCGGTCCCACGGACACAGGCCGGGCGCAAAGAAAACCGGCGGCCAACAGGCCCCCGGCGAAGCTCCCATTATTTTTTTGACATACGTCCCAGCAAAAAATCCACCGAGACATCATAGAAATCCGCCAGAACCAGCAGCGCCTGAATGGGAATGTCCAGCGCGCCGGACTCATACCGTGAGTATGTCGCCTGAGAGACGTGCAGCAATTCCGCAATTCTCTTTTGCGTATAATGGTTGTGCTCCCGTAAGTCCCGAATTCGGCTGTACGCCATTTTCCATCACCGCGCCTATCATAACATAGCCGTTATTCTCTGCGCAACTTTTATGCGATATTCACATAAAATGATGGTAATTTGTAGAAAAAACAGGGTCGGAACTTCTTCCGCCCCTGTTTTTTTCGTTATTCGTCCTCGTCCCGGAAGGCCGCGCCGTCACGGCTGTAGGCCACCACGATCCGGCGGTTCGGCTCCGTGCCGGTGGAGTAGGTGGTCACATTGGGCGTGTCCTGGAGCGCCGCGTGGATCACATGGCGCTCATAGGCGTTCATCGGCTCCAGGGTGATGTTCCGGCGGTACTTCACGACCTTGCCGGCCACCTTGGCGGCCAGGCGCTGGAGGGATTCCTCCCGCTTCTGGCGGTAGTGCTCCGCGTCCACACTGATGCGGGCGCGCTTACCCGCGTCACGGTTCACGGCGTAATTCGTCAGGTGCTGGATGGCGTCCAGCGTATCGCCGCGGCGGCCGATCAGCATACCGAGGTTGTCGCCCACCAGGTCCACCTGGTAGCTGTCCTCGCCGGTCTTGACGGCGTGGGGCACCGCGTCGGAGCCCATGTGCTCCAGCAGGCCCTTGATGAAGGCCTCGATCCGCTCCTCCGTCGAGCCGGGCGCGGCGGGGGTGTAGACCACCGGCTCCGCCGGAACGGCGGGACGGGGTGCGGGGCGCTGCTCCTGGGGCTTCCGCTCCTGCTGGGGGCGGGGCTCCTGGGGCTGGCGGGCCGGACGGCGCTCCTGCTGGGGCTGCGGGGCCTTGGGGGCCGCCGGAGTCCGGGGCGCGGCGGGCGCCTGGGGGACCGGGGCCGTGACCGGCGCGGTCACATGGCGGGGACGGGTCCGGGAGGCCGACGACAGCGCCGGCTTCGGACCTGCATCCTCCTCGTCGGGCGCCTCATAGGTCACCTTGACCTGCGCATCCACGGCGCCGAAGCCGAGGAAGCCGGACTTTGCGTTGCGAATGATCTCCACGGAAACGCTGTCCCGGTCCATCCCAAGCTGCCGCAGGGCGGCGTCGATGGCGGACTCCAGCGTTTTGCCGGTGGCAATAATACTCTTTTCCATGCGTGAATGCTCCTACTTACTCGTTGGTTTCCGGGTCCTCGGGCGCTTCCTCAGGCAGGATCGCCACGGTCTCTCCCTCGTGCTCCTCGGCGGGCAGCACGGGAACCGTCTTCCCGTCCGGATCCACGGCGGGCTCGTCCGCCGCGCCGGTCTCCTCCGCTTCCTCGTAGTCGTCTACGACCTGGACGTCCTCTTCGGGCTCCACATAGTCGTCCACGACCTCCGTCTCGGCCTCGTCCACCAGGACCTCGCCGTCCTTGCCGTAGCGGTCCGGCTCATAGGCACGGCCGCGGCAGTAGGGCCGGTTGGGGTCGCCGCCGGTGGCAGCGGCCTTCTGGGCCCGCAGGGCTTCGCGCTCCTCGGGCGTCAGCTTGCCCTCAATGGCGGGGCCGCGCTCGGCCTTCTCGCGGGCTCTCAGCTTCTTCTTGCTGGTGTTGTCGATGATGCCTTCGGGGTTCTTGGCCCGGCGCTCGGCGCGGATGCGCTCGCGCTCCGCCTCGATGGCCGCCCGCTCCGCTGCGCGCTGCTGGCGGACCAGGTCCTCGGCATCGTAGATCTTGCGGTAGTGCTTTGTGAGGATCCACTCCTGCACGATGCCGAGCAGGCCCTGGGTGATCCAGTACACGGAGATACTGGCCGGCATGGTGAAGCCGATGTAGATGGAGAAGAAGGGCATGATGAGCATCATGGTCTTCATGGAGCCCATAGCGGCGTCGGCTGCGGCGCCCTTTTCGCCCTTTTCATCGGTGGCTACGGAGCCGTTCTGCTTCTGGGCGATCCACATGCTCAGCCAGTTGATGGCGCCGGAGATCAGCGGGATCAGGAACAGGCCGATGGCAGCCCAGCCCGTGAGAGTCCAGAAGCGGACCTCCGGGATGGCACTGAGGTCCAGGCCCAGGAAGGAGAAGTTGATGTTGGGGATGTCCACACCGTTCAGGGCGGGGACGGCGCTGCGCACCTGGTCCAGGTACTGGGGCAGCTTGCTGGCAGCGACCAGCTGCTCATAATACTGGCTTTTGCCCAGGGTCACGCCCAGATCCTTCAGGGCCGTGACAATGCTGGCTGCCGTGTCGGAGGACAGGTGCAGCATATAGACCAGGGGCTGGCGGATGACCTGGTACAGGGGAATCAGGATAAAGAAGGGGATAAAGCTCCAGAGGCAGCCGCCGGTGGGGGAGATGCCCTCCTCCTGGTAAAACCTCGTGACGGCCTGCTGGTACTTCGCCTTATCGCCGCCGTACTTTTTCTCCAGCTCCTTGAGCTGGGGGGACAGGCGGCTCATCTTCATAGTGCTCTTCTTGCTCTTCATGCTGACGGGCAGCAGGACGAGCTTGACGATCACGCCGAAGAGAATCAGCGCGACGCCGTAGTTATGCGTCAGAAGATAGAGCCACTCCAGCAAATATCCAAAGGGGACGCGGATGATATCCGAAAGTGACATTTGGTTTGTTTCCTCCGTTCGTTTTGGCCCGTTCAGGGCACGGGATCGAAGTGGTCGTCGTGGTTAAAGGGGTTGCAGCGCAGCAGCCGCCGGAATGCAAGGCAGCCGCCCTTCCAGGCACCGTATTTCTCGATGGCCTCCAGCGCGTACTGGGAGCAGGTCGGAGAAAAGCGGCACCGGGCCGGAAAGAACGGCGAGATAGACCTCTGGTAAAAACGGATCAGTTTAATCAGCAGACGTTTCAGGGTGATCCCCCTTTTCCGATCGGACCCCCAGCTGGGAGGCCAGGGACAGCATCGAACGCTCCAGCTTGGCATAGGACGCGTTCACCGCCCGGCCCCGGGCAACGACGACGAGGTCATAGCCCGGGCGGAATTCCGCCTCATGCAGGCGGTAGATCTCCCGCAGGCGGCGGCGGACGCGGTTCCGGACCACGGCGTGGCCCAGCTTTTTGCTGACGGTGTAGCCGATGCGGTTCTCTCCGAGGCCGTTTTTGCGGCAGTAGAGCACGAGATAGCCGTTTGCCGCAGAGGTCCCCTTGGCGTAGAGCCGCCGGAACAGCTTATTCTCTTTGAGACTGCGGGAAAAGCGCATGACGGCCTCCGGAACTTCCGACCAATAAACTGATGGGGCGAACAGAAATGCTTCCATTCACCCCGTAAAAACCTTGAATTCAGAGCGGTACTGGCCCGGGCTTTAAGCGGAGATCACTTTTCTGCCCTTGGCGCGGCGGCGAGAGAGAACCTTCCGGCCATTGGCGGTCGCCATTCTCTGTCTGAATCCGTGGACCTTCGATCTGTGACGTTTCTTGGGCTGATAGGTACGCAGCATTTGTGTACACCTCCTGTAAAAATATGCTCAACAGCCGCCGCACAAGGGCGGCCGCAGCGTGCATTTGGTGCGCAGCTCCCCTCTTGGAGCATACGCAAGGAATATTATACTGTATTCTCCCCAAAAATGTCAACTGAGTTTTCAACTTTTCCGGGGAAAACCGCAAAAATTTCGTGGCCGGAGCCGCCCATCAGAGGCTGTCCGGATCGATCCAGGTGGCCGAAGCCTCCCGCTGGGCCTCCTGGAGGGCCAGGATAATCTGGTTGGAGAGCAGGAAGCCCTGGGGCGTCAGCCGCCAGCGGCCGTTCTCCTGGGTGGCGTAGCGGGCCTTCCTCAGCTCCAGGAAGATCTCCTGGAGCGGCGCGAAGTCCATGCGGAACATCCGCCGGTACTCCTTGGCCTCGACGCCGTAGCGCGTCCGGAGCCGGAGCATCAGATACTCCCCGGCCCGCTCCCGCAGCGGGATCGTCTCGCACTCCGACAGCACCGGCGCGCCGCCGAACATGCCGTCCGTGTAGCTCTGAAGGTCCCGCTGGTAGGTGAAGCGCTTGCCGCCGAAGTCCGAGGCCGCGGCGGGTCCGAAGCCCAGATATTCCCCGCCCAGCCAATATTTGAGGTTGTGGCGGGACTCGAAGCCCTCCCGGGCGAAGTTGGAGATCTCGTACTGCCGGAAGCCGTAGGACTCCAGCGTCGCCGCGGCGTAGAGGTACATATCCGCTTGGGCATCGTCGTCGGGCAGACCGGCGCAGTCCTTGTACTCGTAGAGCGGCGTTCCCTCCTCGACCCGGAGACCGTAGCAGGAGATGTGGCTGGGGCGCAGCTTCAGGATGCTCTGGATCGTCCCGGCCCACTGGTCCCGGGACTGGCCCGGCAGGCCGTACATGAGGTCCACCGAGAGGTTGTCGAAGCCCGCGGCCCGGGCCTCGCCCACGGCGTCCTTGGCCTGCTGGAACGTATGGGGGCGGCCGATGGCCCGGAGCTGGTCGTCCCGGTCCGACTGGACGCCGATGGAGATGCGGTTGAAGCCCGCGCGGCGCAGCCGCCGCAGGGCCGGGCCGGTGACGCTGTCCGGGTTGGCCTCGAAGGTGATCTCGGCGTCGGGCCGGAGGATGAAGCGACGGTCCACCTCGCCCAGCAGCCGCCGGAGGCCCTCCTCGCCGAAGAAGCTCGGCGTGCCGCCGCCGAAGTAGACCGTGTCCACCTCGTAGGTCTCGGCGCGCTGGGCCGCCTCGCGGATGTGGAGCATGACGGCCTGGGCATAGTCCTCCATGGCCTTTTTGTTCCGGCTCCCGGGCAGGGAGTAGAAGTCGCAGTATTCGCATTTGCTCCTGCAGAACGGGACGTGAATGTAGATCCCCAGGGGCGTTCTTTGCTGTTCCATTGGTCTCTCCTGACTTATTCGTCCAGCTTCAGCACGGCCATGAAGGCTTCGGAGGGGACGGCGACGGTGCCGAAGGAGCGCATCCGCTTTTTGCCCTCCTTCTGCTTTTCGAGCAGCTTCTTCTTCCGCGTGATGTCGCCGCCGTAGCACTTGGCCAGCACGTCCTTGCGCAGGGCCTTGATGGTCTCGCGGGCGATGACCTTGCCGCCGATGGCGGCCTGGACCGGGATCTCAAACATCTGGCGCGGGATGTTGTCCTTGAGCTTTTCGCAGATCTTGCGGGCGCGCGGGTAGGCGTTGTCCGCGAAGAGGATGAAGCTGAGGGCGTCAATGACCTCGCCGTTGAGGAGGATGTCGAGCTTCACCAGCTTGGAGGGCCGGTAGCCCGTCAGCTCATAGTCGAGGGAGCCGTAGCCCCGGGTGCGGGACTTGAGGGCGTCGAAGAAGTCGTAGATAATCTCATTGAGCGGCATATCGTAGTGCAGCTCCACCCGGCTCTGGTCGAGGTAGGACATATCCCGGTACTCGCCGCGGCGCTGCTGGCAGAGGTCCATAATGCTGCCGACGTACTCCGGCGGGGCGATGATGTTGGCCCGCACGAAGGGCTCCTCGGCGTGCTCGATCTCCGCCGGGTCCGGGTAGTTCAGGGGCGTGTAGACCTCCAGCTCCGTGCCGTCGGTCTTGAAGATGCGGTAGACGACGTTGGGGGCCGTGGTGATGAGGTCGAGGTTATACTCCCGCTCCAGGCGCTCCATGATGATCTCCATATGCAGGAGGCCCAGGAAGCCGCAGCGGAAGCCGAAGCCCAGGGCCACGGAATTCTCCTGGGTATAGGACATGGAGGCATCGTTGAGCTTGAGCTTTTCCAGCGCGTCGCGCAGGTCGCCGTACTTGGAGCCGTCGGCGGGATAGATGCCGGAGAAGACCATGGGCTGCACCGTCTTATAGCCCGGCAGGGCCTCGGCGGTGGGGTTCTCGGTGCCCGTGATGGTGTCGCCCACCCGGGTGTCGGACACGGTCTTGATGGAGGCCGTCAGATAGCCGACCTCGCCGGCCCCCAGTGCCTCAGTGGGCACCATGCTCTTCGGCTCCAGCGTGCCCACCTCGACGACGCGGTAGACCGCGCCGGTGCCCATCATCCGGACCTCCATGCCCGGGCGGAGCGTGCCGTTGAACACGCGCAGGTAGACGATGACGCCGCGGTAGGAGTCATACTGGCTGTCGAAGATCAGGGCCTGGAGCGGCGCGTCCCGGTCGCCCCGGGGCGCGGGCACGCCGTGCACCACCATCTCCAGCACGGAGTGGATGTTGATGCCGTTCTTGGCGGAGATCTCCGGGGCATCCATGGCCGGGATGCCGATGACGTCCTCGATCTCCTTCTTGACCTCCTGGGGCCGGGCCGCGGGCAGGTCGATCTTGTTGACCACCGGCAGCACCTCCAGTCCCTCGTCCACGGCGAGGTAGGTGTTGGCCAGCGTCTGGGCCTCGATGCCCTGGGAGGCGTCCACCACCAGCACCGCGCCCTCGCAGGCGCTGAGGCTGCGGGAGACCTCATAGTTGAAGTCCACATGGCCCGGCGTGTCGATGAGGTTCAGGGTATAGGTCTCCCCGTCGTCGGCGGTGTAGCTCAGCTTGACGGCGCGGGCCTTGATGGTGATGCCCCGCTCCCGCTCCAGGTCCATGGAGTCGAGGATCTGGTCCTCCATCTCCCGGGCCTCGACGGTGTTGCACGCCTCCAGGAGCCGGTCCGCCAGAGTGGACTTGCCGTGGTCAATGTGGGCGACAATGGAAAAATTCCGGATCTTAGACAGCTCGGTCACGAAGTTTCCCTCCGTTTTGTAATCTAACGAATAGTATACTCAATTTTTTCCTGCTTGTAAAGCAAAAACGAAGTGGGGGCGCACAGAGAAAGGCCTGCGGCGTGCCGCAGGCCTTTTTGCTTGCTTATTCGAAGAGCGGCGTCGTGAAATAGCGCTCGCCGGTGTCGGCCAGGACCGTGACCACGGTCTTGCCGGGGCCGAGCTTTTTGGCCAGCCGCAGGGCCGCCGCCGTGTTCGTGCCGCCGGAGATGCCGCAGAGGATGCCCTCCTCCCGGGCCAGGCGTTTCGCCGTCTCCACGGCCTCGTCATCGGTGATGATGGCGATGTCGTCGTAGACGCTCTGGTCCAGCACGTCGGGGATCAGGCCGTCGCCGATGCCCATCTGGATGTGCGCGCCGATGAGGCCGCCGGAGAGCAGGGCCGCCCGCTCCGGCTCCACGGCCCAGACCGTCATGGCCGGATTGGCCTTCTTCAGCGCGTGGCCGATGCCCGTCAGGGTGCCGCCGGTGCCGATGCCCGCGCAGAAGCCGTCGATCCGGATATCCCCGGCCTGCTCGAGGATCTCCCGGGCCGTCGTCTCCTCCTGGACCTTCGGGTTGTTGGGGTTCGAGAACTGGTTCGGCACAAAGACGTTGGGGTCCTGCTCCGCCATCTCCCGGACCGTGGCGATGCAGCGCTCGATGCACTCGCCGATGTTGCCCTCGTCGTGGACCAGCTTCACCTCCGCGCCGTACTGCTTCATGAGCAGCATCCGCTCGCGGCTGCACGAATCCGGCATGACGATGATGACCCGGTAGCCGCGCACCGCGCCCACCAGAGACAGGCCGATGCCCTGGTTGCCGCTGGTCGGCTCCACGATGACGGTGTCAGGGCCGATCTTCCCCTCCCGCTCCGCGGCCTCCAGCATGGCCAGCGCCGTCCGGGACTTGATGGACCCGCCGACGTTCAGGCCCTCGTACTTCACCAGCACCGCCGCGCTGTCCGCGTCCACCAAACGGTTCAGGCGGATCAGCGGCGTATGGCCCATGGCTTCCAAAATGTTCTGATACATACCTCTCTCGCTTTCCCAGGGGCGCAAAAAAAGCCCTCGCCCCTGCCATAAAACTATGCAGGGACAAGAGCAAAGCTCCTGCGGTTCCACCCGGCTTGACGCCTCCGCGTCCACTCATGCGCACCACCATGCGCCGATCCTTGGTAACGGGGGATCATTCCCGTCCTCCCCTACTGAGCCTGCGGCCGTTCAGTTTGCCCTCGCGGGTGCATTCGATCCGTGCCCCGGCGCTGCGCTCCCACCGCCCGCAGCTCGCTTGGTCCGTTTCTCCGGATGTACTCTCCCGTTCATCGGTTTTTACTTTATCATGCTGAAATCATAGCACCGTGGTATGAGTTTGTCAATCCCTTTTCCTGCCATTGTATGCGGAAACTTTTCCATCGTGCAGAAAAGCCCGCAGGCTGCCGGAGCAGCCCACGAGCTTTCGGTGAAAATCAATCTTCCGCAGCCGTAATTGCGATATGCAGCGCGGCCGCGCCGCATATGCGGATGTCCCTCGCCGGAAAGGGTTCATACGCTGCTTCGCGGCGTGTGAATCAGTCCTCCGTGGCGGTGACTGCAATATGCAGCTCGTCGAGCTGCTTCTGCTCCACGGTGGAGGGCGCGCCCATCATGATGTCCTGCGCGTTCTTGTTCATGGGGAACGGGATGATCTCACGGATGGAGTCCTCGCCCGCCAGCAGCATGACCATACGGTCCACGCCGGGAGCGATGCCCGCGTGCGGAGGCGCGCCGTAGCAGAAGGCGTTGTACATCGCCGGGAACTTGGCCTTGACGTCCTCCTCACCGAGGCGAACCATCTCGAACGCCTTGATCATGATCTCCGGATCGTGGTTCCGGACTGCACCGGAGGACAGCTCCACGCCGTTGCAGACGAGGTCGTACTGGTTCGCCATGATATCCAGCGGATCCAGCTCGCCGCGCTCCGCCTTCAGCAGCGTCTCCATGCCGCCGGTGGGCATCGAGAAGGGGTTGTGGCAGAATTCCAGCTCGCCGGACTCCTCGCCGACCTCGTACATCGGGAAATCGACGATCCAGCAGAACTCGTAGCGTTCCTTGTCCATATGACCTTCGCAGGCGGCGCCCAGCTTGTTGCGGAGCACGCCGGCGGTTTTCTGCGCCGTCTCCTTCTTGCCCGCGGTGACGCCGACGAAGGCGCCGGGCACGAGACCGAGCTTTTCGACCAGTGCGTCCTTCTTCTCGCCGAGGAACTTGGCGATGCCGCCAGCCAGTGCGCCCTGCTCATCCAGCTTGAACCAGTAGGGCTTATTGCCCGCCTGCACCTCGACATCGGTGCAGAGCTTATCGATCGCCTTGCGCGCCAGCTTGCAGTCCTTGACGACGACCGCCTTGACAACCGCGCCGTCGAAGGGGCCGAAGCCGCAGCCCGCGACCTCGTCCGTGATGTCCTGCACGGTCAGGTCGATGCGCAGGTCGGGCTTATCGGAGCCGTAGGTCTCCATGGCGTCGCGGTAGGCGATGCGGCGGAAGGGGGCGCTTGATGCGATGTTGTAGGTGCCGAATTTGGCGAAGATGGGCGGCAGCACGTCCTCAAGGACGGCGAAAACGTCGTCCTGCGTGGCAAACGCCATCTCCATGTCGAGCTGGTAGAACTCGCCGGGGCTGCGGTCGCCGCGGGCGTCCTCGTCGCGGAAGCAGGGGGCGATCTGGAAATAGCGG
>CALICR010000175.1 GCA_938049125.1 uncultured Clostridia bacterium | reverse complement strand
GTGGTGCTCCTCATGGACGTCACGGAGCAGGAGCAGCGCGAGGCCCTGCGCCGGGAGTTCTCCGCCAACGTCAGCCATGAGCTGAAAACGCCGCTCACGTCCATCTCCGGCTTCGCGGAGCTGATGAAGGAGGGGCTGGTGCCCCCGGACAAGTCCCGGGAGTTCGCCGGGGACATCTACCGCGAGTCCCGGCGGCTCATCGGCCTCGTGGACGACATCATCAATCTGTCGCGGCTCGACGAGGGCGGCGGCTTCGAGTGGGAGCAGGTGGACCTCACGGCTCTGAGCCGGGACGTCCTGGACCAGCTCACGCCTGCGGCGGAGGCGCGCCATGTGACCCTCCGGCTCGACGGCGAGGCGAAGAATCTCCGCGGTGTGCGGCAGATTTTGCGCGAAATGGTTTATAATCTGGTGGACAACGCCATCAAATACAACAAGGACGGCGGCAGTGTGACGGTCTCGCTGCGCCAGGACGCCGGGCAGGTCCGCCTCGAGGTGGCGGACACGGGCATCGGCATCCCGGCGGCGTACCAGAGCCGGGTCTTCGAGCGGTTCTTCCGCGTGGACAAGAGCCACAGCAAGGAGATCGGCGGCACGGGCCTGGGCCTCTCCATCGTCAAGCACGGCGCGGTGCTGCACCGCGCACAGCTGGCGCTCCGGAGCGAGCCGGGCCAGGGCACGGCCATCACGGTGACCTTCCCGTCCGGAACGGAGGAAGTATGGTAACGCTCGATCAGGTCCGGAACAATCCGGCCATTCAGACCTACATCCGCAAGGCGGACGCATCCCTGGCGGCGCTGGGCTTCACGGAGCACAGCTTCGCCCATGTGGGCATTGTGGCCCAGAACTGCAAATATATTCTCGAGACCCTGGGCTACCCGGCCAGGACCGTGGAGCTGGCCCAGATCGCGGCCCACCTCCACGACATCGGCAACCTCGTCAACCGCGTGGACCACTCCCAGAGCGGCGCGGTCATGGCCTTCCGAATCCTCGACAAGCTTGGCATGGACGCCGAGGAGCTGTCGGACATTGTGACGGCCATCGGCAACCACGACGAGGGCACGGGCAAGCCCGTCTCCCCCATGGCGGCGGCGCTGATCCTGGCGGACAAGTCCGACGTGCGCCGCACCCGCGTCCGCAACCGCGACGAGCAGACCTTCGACATCCACGACCGCGTCAACTACTCGGTCAAAAAGGCGGAGCTGAAGATCAACGAGAGCCGCACGCTCATCAAGCTCAAGCTCTCCGTCGATACCCGCTATGGCTCCGTCATGGACTACTTCGAAATTTTCCTCCAGCGCATGGTCCTCTGCCGCAAGGCCGCCGAGACCCTGGGCCTCCAGTTCAAGCTCATGATCAACGAGCAGCAGCTCATCTGAGCCGCACGGAAAACGCCCCGTTCCGGCCGGGAACGGGGCGTCTGTGCGTCTTTCAGGGTCTCCAGGTCTCGTAGGCCTCGCCGCTTAGAAGGTCCTTCCAGGCGAAGGTCCCGGCCTCCAGCGTCATATAGCCGTGGCGGCTGCCCGCCTTGGGGATGGAGGCGGAGCCGGGATTCAGGTAGGTATAGGTCCCGTGGGCGGCGCACTTGGGGATGTGGGTGTGGCCGCAGAGGAGGATGTCGCCGGGGCAGAGGGGCGGCGGGGTCTCCTCGTTCGCGTGGTGGCCGTGGGTCGCGTAGACGGTATGGCCGTCCAGCTCCAGCAGGGCGTAGTCCGCCATCATGGGGAAATCCAGCACCATCTGGTCCACCTCGGCGTCGCAGTTGCCGCGGACGCAGAGGAGCCTTGTGCGCACGCCGTTCAGCAGAGCCAGCACCTCCTTGGGCGCGTAGTCCTCAGGCAGGTCGTTCCGGGGGCCGTGGTAGAGCAGGTCGCCCAGCAGCAGGAGCCGGTCCGCACCCTCCTCCTCAAAGCGCCGGAGCAGCAGGCGCGTGTACTTGGCGGAGCCGTGGAGATCCGACGCGATCATCAGTTTCATGAAAATACCTCCCTTGCAGCGTCAGTATAGCCGCCCCGGGAGCGGATTGCAAGGGGAAATTCGCGGCTTCGCCAAATTTTTCGGGTCAGGCCGCGCCGCACGCAGCCGTCTCCAGGATGCTGTAGAAGGCGTCCGCGTACTGCGCCCACTGGGCCTCCGTCGGGCTGGCGTCGATGACATAGCGGCCCTCCCCCGCCGTGTCCGCAAAGGCCACCGTGAGCCATACCGTGCCGTCGTGGGTCTCGGTGTACTGCCACGCGGTGCGGCCGTCGGACAGCGTCAGCTCCTCGATGGTCACACCGGTGCCGCACATGCCGAAGCCGTTCCACCAGCCGAACCGGAACCGGAGCGCCGGGTCCGCCGACGGCCAGAAGTCGATGGCCGCCTTGGGGTTGTCCGCCGCGGCGTCGTAGGGCCGGAGCTCGAAATCCCAGTCCGCCGGGAGGGTCAGGGACAGGGCCGGGCCGTCTGGCACCGCGAGGCTGACCGACTGGGGGCCGTCCGGGGACGCGGGGTCCGCGGCCTCGGCGGTGCGCTCATTTTCGGCCTCCGGCTCCGTGGGCGCCGAGGCGGTCTCCCGGGGCTGGACGGGCAGCTCCGCCCGCTCTATCACGGCAATGCTGCGCACATCGCCCAGCTGGGCCGGGTCGCTCTCCAGGATGGTGCCGCCGTAGGTGATCTCCACCGTGTCGCCGGGCTGTGCCTCCGGCGCGTCCTCGAGGCCCGCCAGGGGCACGACGATGCGGTCGGCGGAGCTTAAGGCATCGGAGCCGGGCAGCGGCTCCACCAGCAGCTCGTCCGCGTCCGCCGTAAGGACCGTGGCCCGGAGCGTCGCCGTCTCCGGCGCTTTGTCCCGGACCGCACAGGCCGTCAGGGCCAGCAGGCACACAAGCAAACCGGCAAGAATTCGTTTCATTTCAATCACCTCCTCTGCCCATAAAGACGCAAAGCGGCGGCGTTGGTCACACGGGAGCGCAAAAAAAGAACCCCCGGCCGGGGGTTCTTTCTTTGCACTTATTTCGCTTCCTTGGGCTTCCGGATCCAGCAGAACCAGAAGATGAAGCCGACGAGGAGGCCGCCGATGATGTTGCCAAGGGTCACGGGCAGCATATTGCCGCCGAAGTAATTGCCCCAGGTCAGCTTGCTGAGGTCCACGCCCATTGCCGTTGCCGCCTCACAGTAGGCAGCGTTGGACTTGGCGAAGAGGCCCATGGTGCAGTAGGTCATATCGGCGATGGAGTGGTTGAAGCCGCAGACGACGAAGAACATGACCGGCGCCCATGCGCCCATGAAACGGCTGACGCCGTCCTTGCCCGCCAGGGACAGCAGAACGCCCAGCGTCACGAGCATATTGCAGAGCACACCCATCATGAGCGCGTTCTCGAAGGGCATGGTCATCTTGCCCGCGGCGACCTTCATGGTGAAGGCAGCCAGCGCATTGCTGCCGGCGGAGAGCCAGCCGAAGCGCGCGCAGATGACCGCCACAAACAGGGAGCCGAGGAAGTTGCCGAGATAGACCACGATCCAGTTCCGGAGCATTCCGGCGACGGTGGCTTTCCGGTCCAGAACGCTGATGGAGATGAGGGTGTTGCCGGTGAACAGCTCCGCGCCGGTCATGACAACCGTGCCGAGACCGAAGGCGAAAAGCAGACCGGACACCAGCCGGATCACGGAGTTGTTGTCCAGACCGTAGGATGCCATATTGGTGACGGCGGCGGGAAAGCCGATGAGGATGCCCGCCAGAATGGACAGCACCAGCATTTTGGCGAAGGGCAGCTTTGTCTTGCCAGCGCCCGCGCTCGAATAGTTGGCTGCCGTTTCCGCAGGGGTAAAGAGGTTCATAACGATCTCTCCTTTCTTAGAAAAGGCGCTTACAGGGTGCGCTCCGCCGCCTCAACGACGTGACCGATCAGCACGACGTTCGTGACGCCGCCGACGCCGCCGGGCACCGGAGTAATGGCGTCCACGATGGGCTCGACCTCAGCGAACACGGCGTCGCCCGCCATGCCGCCCTTGCCCTTGGCGGTGACCTTCTCGGGATCCCAGTTCATGGAGACGTCGATGACGATCTGGCCGGGGCGGACGTATTCCTTCGTCAGGGAGCCGAGCACGCCGGCGGCGGAGACGATGATGTCGGCGCGGCGGGTGATCTCAGGCACGTTGACGGTCTTGGTGTGGCAGATGGTGACGGTGGCGTTCTTTGCCATGAGCATCATGGCGACCGGCTTGCCGATAACGAGGCTGCGGCCGATGACGACGGCGTTCTTGCCCTTCAGCTCGATGCCATAGTGGTCCAGGATCTCCATGCAGGCGCAGGCGGTGCAGGGCTCAAAGCCCAGCTTCTTGCCCGTGAACACGCCGGCGTTGGAGAGGTCGGTCATGCAGTCGATGTCCTTCGATGCGACGAGATGATTGCAGATCTCGTCCTGATCCGCCTTGAGATGCTTCGGCAGGGGGCGGAACATGAGAACGCCGTGGATGGCGTCGTTTTTGTTGATCTCCTCGATCTTGGCGATGAGGGCTTCCTTCGTGATGTCCTCGGGGAGGACGATCTTCTCGACGGCGACGCCGATCTCCTCGGCGCGCTTCGTTGCGCCGCGCTCATAGCTGAGGTCGGACGGGTTCTCGCCGCAGCGGATGATGCCCAGCGTGGGCGTGACGCCCTTCTCCTTCAGCGCGGCGACGCGCGCCTGGAGCTTTTCGACCATGGCGGCCGTGACTTCCTTTGCAAGCAGCTGCTTTGCCATTCTATGTTCCTTCCCCTCTCAGAAATTCGCGCGCACGGCGGCGAAGATCGCGTCGGCCTTGGCGCAGTAGGTATCCAGCATCTCGTTGGTCTTCTTGTTCAGCGTTTCGGCTTTCTCGCGGTTCTTGAGGCTCTTCGTGTTGATGAACACGTTGAGAGAGGCCGCCTGGAGGGCCGCCTTGCAGCAGACCGCGCCGCAGCCCGCGTCGGAGACCGCCAGCCGGGAGCCCTTTTCCGCAAAGACGGCGATGACGTCGATGGCCTCGCAGCACAGCTCCATGATGCGCATCGGGACCTTGCACGCAGTCAGCGTAGCTTCCTCAAGCACCGCATCCCGGGTGGGATCGTCCTTCGGGATGCCGTAGGCCTTGGCCAGGGGGGCGAAGCCCTCGGCGTCGGCAGGAACCTGATCGAGCAGCTCGGTCTGGAGGGCGTCGGACTTTTTCTTGAGGGCGACGATCTCCTCCTCGACCGCGGCATACTTCTTCTTGCCCACGGTCAGGGAGCCGACCATATTGCCAAGCGCCGTGCCGATGGCGCCGACCAGCGCCGCCGCGCCGCCGCCGCCGGGGACCGGCTCATTGGATGCCAGAACCGCAACAAAATCACGGCAGGAATTCTTCGTAAAATCCATAAGTATATTCTCCTGTCAAACATCGGAAAATGGGGCGGCGGAAGTCGCCGCCCCATCTTGGTGGAAATGAGGGATCAGAACAGGCCGGAGACCTCGCCGGTGGTGGTGTCGATGTCGATGCGGCGGTAGGCCGGATCGGAGCTGGTGCCGGGCATCATGGAGATGGTGCCGGCCATCGGGCAGAGGAACTTCGCGCCGCCGTACTCCAGGATGTCGCGGATGGGCAGACGCCAGTTCTTCGGGACACCCTTCCAGGAAGGCTCGTGGCTCAGGCTGAGGTGGGTCTTGACCATCATGGTGCAGTAGTCGGCGTACTTCGGGTCGGACTCGAAGCGCTTCGCCTTCTCGAGGGCCAGGGGCGCCCAGTCAACGCCGTCGGCGCCGTAGACTTCCTTGGCGATGAGCTCGACTCTCTGGCGCAGGGGCATCTCCAGCGGGTAGAGGAACTTGATCTCGTTCTTCTCGTTGCAGGCGTCGATGACGGTCTCGGCCAGCTCGATGGCGCCTTCGCCGCCGTATCTCCAGTGGTTGGAGAGGGCGCAGCGGACGCCGTGCTCCTTGCAGAGCTTGCGGATGAGGGCAATCTCGTTATCCGTGTCGGTGTAGAACTGGTTGATGCAGACGACGGGAACGATGCCGGACTTCTTGATGGTGGCCACGTGGTGGAACAGGTTCTCGCAGCCCTTCTCGAGCAGCTCGAGGTTCTCCTCGGTGTACTCCTTGGGCAGCGGGCGGCCGGCGACGACGGCGGGACCGCCGCCGTGCATCTTCAGCGCACGGATGGTGGCAACCAGGACGGAGACGTTCGGGGTCAGGCCGGACAGGCGGCACTTGACGTTCCAGAACTTCTCAAAGCCGATGTCGGCGGCGAAGCCGGACTCGGTGACGTGGTAGTCGAAGAGCTTGAGAGCCAGACGGTCGCCGATGACGGAGGACTGACCGATGGCGATGTTGGCAAAGGGGCCGGCGTGGATCAGCACGGGCTGATGCTCGACGGAGTAGCACATGGTGGGGTTGATGGTGTTCCGCATCCAGGCGGTCATGGCGCCGGCAACCTCGAGGTCCTCGGTGGTGACGGGCTCGCCGCTGCGGCTGTAGGCCACGACGATCTTGCCGATGCGCTCACGCAGGTCCTTCAGGTCCCGGGCGACGGCCAGGATGGCCATGAGCTCGGAGCCGACGGCGATGCCGAACTTGGACTCCATCAGGTAGCCGTCCTTCGGGCCGCCGATGCCCATGATGATGTTGCGCAGGCCCTGGGCGCAGAAGTCGAGGACCCAGCCCATCTCGACGCGCTTGGGGTCGATGTCCAGGCGCTTGAGGCCGCGCTTGGCCAGCTGCTCGTCGTCGTAGTTGCGCTCATGCTGCATGCGGGCGTTCAGGGCGACCATGGCCAGGTTGTGGGCGTTCATGATGTCGTTGATGTCGCCGGTGAGGCCCAGGGAGAACTCGGTCATGGGCATCAGCAGAGCGTTGCCGCCGCCGGCGGCGGTGCCCTTGACGTTCATGGTCGGGCCGCCGGAGGGCTGACGCAGGCAGCCGCCGACGTTCTTGCCCAGCTTGCCGAGGCCTTCGATGAGGCCGAGGGAGGTGGTGGACTTGCCTTCACCCAGGGGGGTGGGGGTGATGGCGGTAACTTCAATGAACTTGCCGTCGGGCTTATCCTTCAGGCGGTTCATGACCTTGATGAAATCGATCTTCGGGGTCTTGCCGTAGGGGATGATCTCCTCGGGCAGCAGGCCAAGCTTTTCACGGAAATAATCCACAGAGGGGAGCGTTTTTTCGGCTTCCTCTGCGATCTGCCAGTCCTTATAAACGGTGGGGTCCAGCGTGACTCTTCCGGTTGCGGGATCGGTGTATCTGCCTTCCTTGAATTCGATTGCCATAGAAATTTCCTCCTTGTCTCCCGGGATCTTTCACCACCCCCGGGGAAGACGAATGTTTTTTGCGGCGCTGCGCATCATACGTCCGCGTCTTCCAGCGCCGATATCGATAATGTTTTATCGGTACATCCGCATTGTAGCACCGAAGCCGAACCAAGTCAACAAAAATTAGTAAAAAAAATGGCAATTTTTTCATACTTTTCCGGAAGCTGCTTATGAAAAAAACAAATGCCGCTTCCGCGCGGACGCGGAGCGGCATTGTCGTACAAGGGGCTATTTTTGGTAAATTCTCAGGCTTGGCTTACGGTCTCGGCGACGGAGGCGGCGTCGCGGACCAGCTGCATGGCCTTCTTTGTCAGCACCGTGCGGACGACGGCGGCCTCGAAGGCGGCGTCGTAGTGGGGGCGCAGCTGCTCCATGGTCATGCCGTTGCGGCGGCAGATGTCGGCGCAGGCGGCGGCGATGTCCTCCTGGCTCGCCTCCAGGTGCTCCAGCTCGGCGATGCGGCGGACGGCGGCCTGGACGCGCAGGACCTCCTCGGCCTCGGGCCGGGCGTCGGTGCGGAGCTGGTCCTCGGTGGTGTTCATAAATTTGCAGTACATCTCCACCGTGAGGCCCTGGCGGGCCAGCTGGGCGCGGAGGGTCTCCATCTGGTCCTCCACGGCAGCGTCCACGGCGGCCTTGTCCGGGGCGAAATCCTCCAGCGTGGCGGCGGCGGCGCGGATGAGGCGGTCCTGGAGGTCCAGCTCGCCGCGCTCGTCGGAGTAGTCCTGGAGGCTGCGGCGCAGGTGCTCACGCATCTCCTCGAGGGTGGCGCACTGGCCGACGGCCTGGGCGAATTCGTCGCCCAGCTCGTAGGCGGATTTCTCGCGGATCTCGTGGACGGTGCAGCGGAACTCCGCGGCCTTGCCCGCCAGCTCCGCCGCGGGGTACTGGGCCGGGAAGGTGACGCGGACCGTCACGGCCTCGCCGGGGCGCGCGCCGAGGAGCTGCTCCTCGAAGCCGGGGATGAAGGTCCCGCTGCCGAGGACCAGGGTCTGGCGCTCGGCGGTGCCGCCCTCGAACTGATTGCCGTCGCAGAAGCCCGCGTAGTCCAGCAGCAGCTCGTCGCCCTGCTGGGCGGGACGGTCCAGGATGGGGGTGATCTTCGGGGTCTGCTGGCGCAGTCGCTCCAGCTGGCGGTCCACCTCGGCGTCCTGGACGCGGTGGCGGGAGAGGTCGGCCTTGAGGCCGCGGTAGGTAAAGGGCATAAAAATTCCTCCGATTATGACGGTGCGGCCCGGACGGGCCGCACCTGCTATTTTTATAACTTACATTTTGCTTTTGATGGCCGTGATGAGGATATCTCCGGCCACGACGCGGTCTTCGGCGGAGAAGCCGCCCACAAAGTTGTCCGAATAGAGGATCTGGCTGTTGGGTGGGAACTCGTCGTCGCCCTCCCAGACGATGATCTCCATGCGGTACGCGCCCAGCAGCGTGAAGCAATAGGACGCGTCACCGTGGCCGCCGGGGATGCCGCCCAGGGCCTCGGCCCCGGCGCAGAACTTTTGCAGCCGCGTGCCGAAGGTGAAGGCGGCGCGGGTCAGGCAGCGGCCCGTGAAGGGCTGGACGTAGACCTCACCCCAGGGCATTTCCCGGAAGGTCAGGAAATTCTCGCTCGCCGGGGCCGCCTTGCCCTCCAGCAGGTAGCGCATCAGGAAGGTCTGCATGGGCAGCTTCGTGAGGGCCAGGCCCTCGCCGGAATCGGTGGCGATGGCAAATTCGGGCCAGGAAAGGCGGTACTCGGTGTCCAGCAGCGTCACGCGGAATTCCTTCCCGTCGAAGGGCACGGCGCAGCGCGCCGCCGCCTCCTTCGGGTCCAGGGCGCGGAAGCGGTCGCAGTAGTGCCGGAAGGGCACCTCCTCCTTGTTGTTCTCTACGGTCTCGGGCGTGCGGTTCATCCGATGTCCTCCTGCTTGCAGTTGGGGAAAATGGCGCTGTTGGTGTGCGGGATGAAGCAGGCGGCCACGAACTCGTCCATATAGCCGGGGGTGGTGCTCAGCTCCAGGTAGGTCATGTTGCGGGCCACCTCGTGGACCTTGTCCCGGGCCTCGTCGGAGAGGACCATGGCATAGGCGCCGGACAGCGAGGAGTTGCCGATGTAGTGGAACTTCTCCAGCGGGATGTCCGGGAACATGCCGATGGTGACGGCGTTGCCCATGTTGATGCCGGAGCCGATGCCGCCCGCGACGTAGACGTCGTCGATCATGGAGACGTCCATGTCAATGGAGGAGAGCATGGTCTGGATGGCGGAGAAGATGGCGCCCTTGGCGCGGATGAAGTTGTCGATGTCCACCTCGTTGAGGGAGATCTCGCGGCCCGTGGCCGATTCCTCGGGTGTGGCCAGGATGTAGCGGCCGCAGCCGTGGTGGTCATGGGCGACGCGCTTGCCCTCGCGGCAGAAGATGCCCTTGGCCGTGATGATGCGGCAGCGGTAGAGGGCGGCGATGAGGTCGATGATGCCGGAGCCGCAGAGGCCCACGGGCTTCTGGCCCTCGGGGCCGATGATGCCGAAGGTCGGCTCCATGGTCTTGGGGTCAATGGTGCAGCTCTCGATGGCGCCGTCGGTGGCGCGCATCCCGCAGGAGATGTCGCCGCCCTCGAAGGCCGGACCTGCG